>CAMEJP010000049.1 GCA_945920185.1 uncultured Eubacterium sp.
GCAGTACCGTTTGTCGGAAGTACATGGTTAGGTCCGGCAAAATAATCTCCAAGAGGCTCGCTTGAATATTCTCCAAGGAATATTGCTCCGGCATTTCTTATCTTAGTCATTATGTTGAACGGTTCTTTTGTCACTATCTCAAGATGCTCTGAAGCTATCTCGTTTGCCGTAGCTATGGCGTCATCCATATTTTCAGCGACAAGTATATATCCGTAATTGTCAAGTGATTTGCTTATAATCTCTTTTCTCTCAAGCACGGCAACAAATCTGTCAACTTCTTCGCTTACCTTCCCTGCAAGCTCCATGCTTGTGGTAATGAGGATAGCTGAAGCCATCTCGTCATGTTCTGCCTGTGAAAGCAAATCTGCAGCCACATATCTTGGATTGGCTGTCTCGTCTGCGAGCACCAGAATTTCACTCGGACCTGCGATGGAATCTATGCTTACGTGACCGTATACGGCTTTTTTTGCCAATGCCACATATATGTTGCCCGGTCCCACTATCTTGTCTACCTTAGGAATACTCTCGGTACCGTATGCAAGAGCTGCTATTGCCTGTGCGCCGCCCACCTTGTAAATCTCGTCAACGCCTGCTTCTTTTGCTGCCACAAGAGTTGAAGGATTGACTTTTCCGTCTTTTCCCGGAGGTGTTGTCATTATAATCCTGTCAACGCCCGCAACCTTTGCAGGAACTATGTTCATAAGAACGCTTGAAGGGTAGACTGCCTTTCCGCCCGGAACATACACTCCGACCTTTTCAAGAGGTGTAACCTTCTGACCGAGAAGAGTTCCCTTTGAATCAGTGTCAAACCAGCTCACACGTTTCTGCATCATATGATACTCTCTGATATTTACAAGAGCCTTTCTGATAACGTCAAGCAAATCAGGCGATACAGCCTCGTAAGCCTCCTTGATTTCATCCTCTGTCACCAGTATATTTTCAGCAGAAATGTCTGCCTTATCAAACATTTTTGTGTATTCAAATACTGCTTTATCCTTGTTTTCCTTTACATTTTCAAGAATATCCTTAACGGCACTTTCGTACTGCCCGTAGCTGTTAGGACTTCTCTTTAACAGTTTTTCAAGAATATCCTGCATTGTATCGTTATTAAGCTTTACTATTCTCATTTTTCTTATCCTTTCCGCAAAATTACTGCGCACTTTCAAGATTTCTTATATCTTCAAGGAGCTTATTTATACGCTCATTTTCCATCTTCATGCTGACCTGATTTACTACGATTCTTGCAGAGAGAGGACATACCTCCTCCAAAACCTCAAGTCCGTTTTCACGAAGCGTTGCTCCTGTCTCCACTATATCTACAATAACCTCTGAAAGTCCCACGATAGGTGCAAGCTCTATGGAACCGTTGAGCTTTATGATTTCCACGGTCTGATGCTTCTTGTTGTAGAAATAGTCCTTTGCTATGTTCGGGTACTTTGTTGCCACTCTGATAAGCTCATGGTGCTTTAACAGTTCCTCAGCACTCTTTGGGCCGCAGACGCACATTCTGCATTTTCCGATACCAAGGTCATATACCTCATAGAGAGCGCGTCCCTCCTCAAGTATGGTATCCTTTCCGACTATTCCTATATCGGCAGCTCCGTATTCCACATAAGTAGGTACGTCTGTTGCCTTTGCAAGGAAGAATTTAAAACCAAGCTCCTCATTTACGAAGATGAGTTTTCTTGAGTCGGGGTCTTTCATTTCTTCGCATGTTATTCCTATCTTTTCAAAAAGCTCTAAAGCTTTTTTTGCAAGTCTTCCCTTTGCAAGTGCAAATGTTATATATCTCATAGCGTCCTCCATTCCGAATTGTCCGCATCCTTAACGTACAATATTTCGCCGATACCGTTTTTCTTTGCATAATCAATGTAGCTGTCAAAGGACTTATTCTTATCCTTTAATATGACATTTACATTTTTATCGTTCAGGCGCTGTTCCTTAGCATGGGCTATTGCCGATGTATAAGCGTCTTCTTCATATAGTATCATCATTCCTGAATGTGACACAGGTATATCAATCTTCTGTCTTTCAAGCGATAAAAGAAGCTTGTCAACGGTTATTGAAAATCCTATCGCAGGCCTGTCCTTGCCAAACTGTGCCGTCAGCCTGTCGTAACGTCCTCCCTTTACAATGGCATCTCCCGTACCGTAAGTATATGCACTGAATACAACTCCGGTATAGTAAGACAGGTCTCCAAGCATACTAAGGTCAAAGGTTACATATTTTTCAAAACCGTAGCTTTTTAAAATATTGTATATGTCGACAAGTCTGTCAATGGCATCAAGAGCCTTTTTGTTGGAAGTAAGCTGTCTTGCCCTGTCAAGCACTTCTATGGTTCCGAACAGATTACTGAGTTCCAAAAACTTGGAAGCAACGCTTTTGTCGAGATTAAGACTTTCTACTAAAGCCTCTATGCCAAAGTAGCTTTTATTTGCAATCAGATCCTTAAGCTCTGCGGCATCCTTTTCACTGATGCCTGACTCATTCACTATACCGCCAAAATATGCCACGTCGCTGAGTTCAAGCTGAAACTCATTAAGTCCTGCCTGAAGAAGACACTCTATAACAAGAGCAAGCACCTCTCCGTCCGCATAAACGCTTCCGTCTCCTATAAGTTCTGCTCCTATCTGTGTGGTTTCCTTAAGACGTCCCTGATAGCTGCTGTTGTTGATAAATGTATTTGCCTTATAACACAGTTTTACGGGAATATCCTCTTCCGAAAAATACTTTGCGGCACAGCGTGCTATACTTGGAGTAACATCGGGTCTTAAGACCATAGTGTTGTTATCCCTGTCAAAGAACTTGTACATATTCTTTGAAGCCACACTGCCTCTTTCCTTGTTAAATATATCAAAAAACTCAAAGCTCGGAGTTTGTATATCTCTGTATCCGTATTTCTTGAGATTCTTGTGAAGAAGGCTTTCAAGCACCAGCTTTTTTTCACATTCTTCGCCGTATATATCTCTCACACCTTCAGGAGTGTGTAATAAATCATTCTGCATAATTTCCTCCATTCCAAAACTTGGCTTAATATATCTCCGTAAGCGTTCCCTCTTTGATATGCCGTGTAAGTTTTGATTTGCTTTAATGTGGTAAAGTGATAATTAGTTAGTAAACTAAATTATACACTAAAATCTTGTATCTGTCAAGCATTTGCCTTGCTAGAGTTGGTGCTTGTTGACGTAAAGCGAAAACCGTGCCGCAGGCCACATAATGAAAAACAACAGGTGAAACCACCTGTTGCAATAATCAATTAATTAAATTTACGTTTTCTAGCAGCTTCAGATTTCTTCTTACGTCTAACGCTTGGCTTCTCGTAATGTTCTCTCTTACGAATCTCCTGCTGGATACCGGCCTTAGCACAGTTTCTCTTAAATCTACGTAATGCACTATCTAAAGTTTCATTATCTTTAACGATTACATTTGACATTGTTCACCTAACCACCCTTCTATTGAGGATTGTGCACAAATATAACACATTAGGTTTTTGTTGCACAAATGATATTATATCATATAATTTGATTTCGTCAACATCTTTTTTGTATTTTTTCCAAACATTGGCTAATGGCTGTCCAGATATGCGTTAAATTCCTCAAGAGGCATAGGCTTTGCATAATAATAGCCCTGTACTATGTCACAGCCGAGTTTTTTTAAAAGTTCAACCTGTTCCTTTGTCTCAACACCTTCGCATACTACTTTCTCATCAATTTCGTGAGCCATGTCTATTACAGATTTAATAATTGAAGCACTTCTGTCATCATTGTCAGTGGCATTCAGGAATATCTGGTCAATTTTAAGAACATCAAAGCTGATATCCTTTAAAATGTTGAGTGACGAATATCCGCTTCCAAAGTCATCGATGGATACGGAAAATCCCTGTCTTCTCAGTCTGTTGATTATACCTATGATTTCATACGTTATATCGAGGAAAGAGTTTTCCGTAAGCTCCAGTTCTATATATTGTGCAGGTATATTGTATTTATTTATTATTTCCTCAATGTTATTTACATAGTACTTATTGTTAAGGTGAAGACGTGACTGATTGACGGATATGGTTACAACGTGCTTATTCTCTGACAGTCTCTTTGATATATCCTTGCAAATCTGCTCTAAAACAAACATATCAATTTCTGTTATAAAGCCGTTTTTTTCAAACAACGGTATAAATTCTCCGGGCGATATAAAGCCCATACTTGGAGAAATCCAGCGCACAAGTGCCTCGCCTCCGATACATTTTTCGGTTATAAGGTCAATCTTAGGCTGTACATACACTTTAAATTCATTGTCTTTAAGTGCTTTTTCCATACTAAGCGTATATTTCTGATTGCGTGCAAGTACATTTGCATATTTATCATCATAAACATTTATCTCACTGGAATTTGCCTCACTGATACTTTTGATTGCAATATCAGCTTTATCGAGCATATGTGATATCTTTTCATTGTTGTCTTCAACAAAATACAAACCGCATGAACACTTTAATGCAACCTTATCGGTATCGTTAATATTTGCCTCTATATTTGACAGGTAAGTTTTAAGAACATAGATAAAGGTTTCTCTGTCAAAATATTTTACGATAAATTCAAAGTGGTCGGCTATGACTCTTGCATAGCAGCCTTCGTCCTGAACTATGTCATTTATCTTTTTAAACATATCTGCCAGCACTTTGTTTCCACATTCTATGCCGTACATATCATTAATGTATCTGAAGTTGTTGATATTTACACATCCGATGGCATATGTACCGGAAGAATCCTTCAAAAGCTTTGATGCAACTTCCCTGAATTTGTTATCGTTATAGCCGCCTGTAATAGGGTCCACATACAGTATATTTTCAAGAAGTCTGATTTGTTTTTTCATTTTGAAGAAAAATACCAAAAAAAATGATACGAACAGGCACAGGGTCAAAAGAAGCACAGAGTAGCTGATTTTAACCAAATCGCCACCCTCAAATGAGGTCATACTTATAGAACTTGCTCCTTTTACCTGTATCATGCGTGTCCGTATCCTTTTCCAGCCAAATGCAGCTATTTAAGGCTGCACAGTCTATTCCCTTTGCAGCCGCCTTTCCTGCACCCATGGCAAGAATAACCGTAGCTGCACCTGTAACGGCATCTCCGCCGGCATATACGCCTTCCTTAGTAGTTTTGCCGTTAGCTTCTTCTGCTTCGATACATCTCCACTTGTTCACTTCAAGGCCCTCTGTCGTAGAAGAAATCAAAGGATTTGGTGATGTTCCGAGCGACATAATTACCGTATCTACATCAATTACAAATTCAGAACCCGGTATTACCTCAGGACGACGTCTTCCTGATGCGTCAGGCTCTCCAAGCTGCATCTTTACGCACTCCATACCGCATACCCAGCCCTTGTCATCCGTAAGAATCTTTGTAGGATTGGTGAGAAGGTCAAATATAATGCCTTCCTGTTTTGCGTGATGCACTTCTTCAACTCTGGCAGGAAGCTCCTCCTCGCTTCTTCTGTATACAATATGAACCTCTGCTCCAAGTCTTAAAGCTGTTCTTGCAGCATCCATGGCAACATTTCCGCCGCCTACAACGGCTACTTTTTTACCCGCAACTATCGGTGTATCGTAATTATCGTCAAATGCTTTCATAAGATTGCTTCTTGTAAGATACTCGTTGGCAGAGAATACTCCGTTTGCATTCTCTCCCTCAATACCCATAAACTTAGGAAGACCTGCGCCTGAACCGATAAATACAGCGTCAAAGCCTTCTTCGTTCAACAGTTCATCTATGGTAACTGATTTTCCTACAACTACATTTGTTTCAATTTTAACGCCAAGTTTTTTGACATTTTCTATCTCCGACTTAACAACCGTATCCTTAGGAAGACGGAACTCCGGAATACCATAGACAAGAACACCGCCAGCCTTGTGGAGTGCTTCAAATATGGTTACGTCATATCCAAGCTTAGCCAGGTCACCGGCACATGTAAGTCCGGCAGGGCCTGAACCTATAACGGCTACTTTCTTACCGTTCTTGCTCTCTGCCTTCTTAGGCTCTATGTTGTTTTCTCTTGCCCAGTCAGCTACAAATCTCTCTAACTTACCGATGGATATTGCCTCTCCCTTGACACCACGGATACATTTGCCCTCGCACTGTGTTTCCTGTGGACATACACGTCCGCAGACAGCAGGAAGTGCTGATGATTCGCTTATAGTGTCGTAAGCAGCTTTGATATCTCCTGCCTTTACCTCGCTGATAAACTTAGGAATATTGATGGATACAGGGCAGCCCTTGATACACTGTGCATTCTTACAGTTAATGCAGCGTGTGGATTCCTCCATGGCTTCTTCCAGGTTATAACCGAGACAAACCTCTTCAAAATTTTTGGCACGAACCTGTGGTTCCTGCTCTCTTACAGGTACTTTCTTTAATACGTCCATTATTTGTCACCTCCGCAGCCACAACCGCCATTTTTATGAGTATCGCCTTCTTTAAGTTTAAGCATGGCTCTTCCTTCTTCAGTTTTGTACATCTGCTGTCTCTTCATAGCCTCGTCAAAATTTACGAGATGTCCGTCAAATTCAGGACCGTCAACACAGGCAAATTTAACTTCATTTCCAACGGTTACACGACATGCACCGCACATTCCGGTACCGTCAACCATAATAGGATTAAGGCTTACAACCGTAGGGATGCCAAGCTCCTTTGTAAGAAGAGCAACAAATTTCATCATAATCATAGGACCGATGGCAATACATACATCATACTTTTTGCCCTGATTGTTCACAAGGTCTTTGATTACCTCAGTAACCATTCCCTTGCGCTCATAGCTGCCGTCATCGGTAGTTACATACAGATTTCCGGCAACGGCTCTCATTTCATCTTCGAGAATAAGCAAATCTTTGGTTTTTGAACCCATAATAACATCAGCATTTACGCCTCTCTCATGAAGCCACTTAACCTGCGGATATACAGGAGCAGTTCCTACACCGCCTGCAACAAACAAAATATTCTTGGCTTTAAGAGCCTCCACGTTTTCCTTTGTAAGATCTGAAGCGCAACCGAGAGGACCGGTGAAGTCACTGAATGCATCACCTGCGTTGAGCTTTGACATCTTCTCGGTAGAAGCACCAACAATCTGGAATACAATGGTTATTGTTCCCTTTTGTGCGTCATAATCGCAAATTGTAAGAGGTATTCTCTCACCGTGTTCATCAATCTTTGCTATGACAAATTGTCCGGGAAGACAAGACTTAGCTACTCTTGGCGCAACAACGTCCATAAGATAAATCTTGTCTGCAAGCTTTTCAGCTTTCAAAATTTTGTACATATAAACTTCCTCCTATATTTATAATGGCTGCAGCTCATAAGCCGTTCCATTTTTAGTTACCTTGTAAGTATCACCTGTATTGCTGTCTATACCGTATTGATATTCCTGCCTTTCGTAATTGCCGTCACTGACAATATCAAAATACACGACATAAATGTATTTGTCTTCAATCTTTACAACTGAGAAGTACACAAATCGGCATTCCTCACCACCGGCAAGCATCGTTCCTGTCTTCAAAACACCTGTAGCCGTAAGCTTTTCAATGAGTTTATCCAGACACTGTGCATATTCGTACTTAGACGCCAGCGTAAGATTGTAAATGTATGTGGACACTGAACTTGCCTGGTCATACTTACTGTATATAATAACCGAAAGCACGTTATTGCCCGGTATCATTTCAATCTTTTTCTCAGGGTCATACCTTGATGATTCTTTTGTAGGCGTTGTACCGTCCCATGTATAGTATGCCTCTGCTCCGTCAGGAAGATTGTTGATTGAAATCAGTGTATTCTCCGAGTATGTACCGCTTATGGCAGAAAGTATCGGCTTTGCAGGCTTATTGTAGGTTATCTCATAATTATATGTGACAATCTCGCTTTTAACGCCAATGCTGTTGATGGCTATCATTTTAAGCTCCGTAACGCCGCTTCCTACCTCAAAGCTTTCTGCATATTTGTTGGCATATACCGTAGGGTTGCTTCCATCCAGAGTATAGTATATTGTGGATTCCGTATCGGCAGAAAGTTCAACCATGATATTGTTTTCATATTTTCCTGAATTAATATTTGAAACAGGCTTAGCAACTATATAATCTTTCAAAAGCTCGTATGACTTTGAATTTTTATAAGATTCTATAAGTCTGTTAAGTTCTGTACCGTTTCCCGTATTATAGTAATTCTTGGCAAGCGCGCTGATAGCTTCTTCATTATACTTATCAATTGCAAGTATATTATTAAGTGCCTCTATCTGACCATAAGATTTTCCGGTAGCCGCATAACAGTCATACATATACATATTTATCTCTGTTATGGTAGTGATATCGCCGGAATTTGCTCCGCTTAAAGCCTTTTCAAAATATATGACTGCCTCATCATATTTCTCTTGATTGTACAATTCTTTTGCCGTTTTATAGTTATATGAAAATGAATTGTGAGTGTTATTCTTAATTATAAGCATTATGGCTATCACAACCGTAATCAGTACAACTGCTACCATAGTTATGCATACTGTGGTAACTATCTTTTTATTCTTATTGTTTCCGGAAGACTTTTTTGACAACACATCGTCTTCGTCGTCATCATCAAGCTCATCATTATTGTGAGCATTCATATAGAGCTTGGCATCCTGAGTTTCCTCGTCAATAATCTGTGCTATCGATGAAGCCAAATCGTTCTCAAAATCATTCAAAGGACTATACCTCCAACGTAATATTACTGCTGTAATGATAGCACATTTTTGCGGTTTATTCAACAAATTTTACATTTCTATCTTTTTTCACATTTAAAACACAGTTTCGACACATTTCATCATTAGAATAAATCTCGGATAGTAAGTAAACTTTCTATCTCCCCCTCATATTTTTTTCAGCCGATAACTCTCCTCAAGTTATCGGCTGTTTTTTGTTATTAAAACATTAATTTACTTTTTCAAAAAAATGCCATATCACATTAGTGATACAGCATTTTTAAAATCTGCAATTTCATATGAAACTTCTAATCTACATCCAGTTTTATATTTACCACATCTACGGTACATGTCATTGTCTTTCCGTCAACCGTTGCCGTCACTGTCGTAGTTCCTGCCTGTCTTGCAACTACCTCTCCGCTTCCGGATGATGTAGCCACGCGAGGATTACTCGTCCTGAAGGATACTTTTGCGTCTGATGGAGCTCCATCCACATAAAGATTGAATTTATCATACTGTTCTATCGTAAGATGTGTCTTACTCAGTGCTATGGAATAAATCTCACATGTAGTTGATGTACCTGTTCTTGAAGAATATGCAAGAACCTCACATCTTCCCACACCGACTGCACTTATATATCCCGTCTGGCTCACTTTAATTATTGAAGTGTCGCCTGATTCCCAGTATATCTCTTCATTTGTGGTTCTCGGATATACTGTCGCAGTAAGCTGACGTCCTTTACCTGCCAATATGAGCAGGCGTTTTGAATTTAGTCTTATTGAAGATGCGTCTACACTTTCTTTGACATAAATGTTACAGGTCGCAGTTACGTTATTATCGTCCGTCGAGGTTACGGTAATCTTTGCTTTTCCCGGAGATAATGCGAACACTTCACCGTCTTCGTCAACTCTTGCTATTTCAGGGTTTGAACTTGACCAGCTAAGCTTCTTTACGGAAGCATTTGCAGGGCTTATGGTTGCTTCAAGCTGAAGGGAATCTCCTACATAAAGTGTTGCCGAATTAGTGTTTAGTTTTATGTTTGTAACAGGAACTATTACCTTGACAACGCAGGAAGCACTTGCACCTCCGCCGTCAACTGCCGTTACGGTGATGACTGCCGTTCCTTCCGTAAGGCCTGTTATTCTTCCGTACTGGTCTACCGTTGCCACATTACTGTTGCTTGAAGTCCACAAAAGGCGCTTGTCCGTAACCGAATCAGCATTTGATATCTTGGCGTTAAGAGTAGCTATATTGCCTATGTTAAGGTACATAAATGACTTATCAAGCTCAATGCTTGCCACTTTTTCAATTACCGTGATATTACAGCTTGCAATGAGTCCTCTTTCCACCGTAGTTACCGTGATAACGCATTCTCCGCCCTTTATGGCCGTGACAACACCATCTTCGGAAACAGTGGCAATATTAGGATCACTTGACTTAAAGGTAACTGACTTATCCGTCGCATCTATCGGCGTAACTGTCGGTATTATGAGGAATTTGGTTCCTACAAGAAGTCTTTCTGCACTTGAATTAAGAGTAATTCCGTCAACCGGTTCCGTAACGGTAACAACACAGAAGCCTATGGTACCGTTATCCTGTGCCGTGGCACTTATGGTTACAATTCCCGTCGCCAGCGTTACGACATGTCCGTCGTCAGTAACAGTGGCTATTCTAGGGTCTGAGGTTGACCATTTTACGGTCTTGTTATCGGCATTTTCCGGTAAAACCGTGGCACTCAGATAAAACTCCGTACCTTTTCTTACAGTCATTTCAGTATTGCTCATAACTACCTTTGTAACAGGCTGTCTTACATACACGTTACATACGGCTGTAATACCGTCCGATACGGACTTACAAAGGATGGCGGCATAACCGCTTCCGACAGCGGTCATATAACCGTTCTGGTCTATTTTTGCGACTTTTTCATTTGACGAACTCCATATTACATCTTTATTGCTGGCAGTATTCGGAGAAATAGCCGCTGTAAAGAGCAATGTATCACCTATGGCAATACTCTCGTTTGTATGATTAAGCGTAATGCTTGTAACAGGCTGTTTTATATAGAATTCACATGAGTCAAACGGTGCACCTGTTGCGTAGCTGTAGGTCTTATCCGTTGTCTGGCAGTAAACCGTGGCATATCCCGGTTTTATGAATTTTACAAGACCTTTCTCATCTACCGTTACAACGTCCGTATTAGATGAACTCCATGTAACGTCCTGACATACACCGTCAACTTGAGGATACACAGTGTAAGTAAGCTGATAGAACTGCGTTTCCATATCAATGTTTACATTGTGCATATTAAGTACTATCTTTTCGACCGGAAGCGTTACCGAAACCTCACAATATGCCATATAAAGGCCGTCTTCCGTTACTGCAGATATTGTAGCCTTACCGCCTGAAACACCGGTTATGACTGCACCCAGTGAATCGCCCGCAACAGTGGCAACGCTTGGATTATCAGAATACCATTTTACATTCTGGTTATCAGCGTTAAGAGGCTCGAAGAAAAGCATTACTTCCTGAGTACTGCCCTTTGGTATGCTGCACTGTGCAGGGTCAATTCTTAACGAACCGACCGGCTCTGTGACGGTAACCTTACATTCTGCGCTTTTCAAAACACCGTTTACATTTTGCGTAACCACTATTGTTGTAGAGCCTTTTTTCAGACCCTTGAAGGTTTCCGTAATATTTTTCTTGTTTGTCACTCCGGCAAAATCAACTATGCTGTTGTCTGCCACAGCCCAGTTTACCGTTGCATTTGTATTGGAGGTAAGTGCAGTCAGTGAAAATTCTACACCTTTATTGATTACTATTTCCGTATTGCTTATGCCAAATCTGTCAACGACATTTACCGCATATTCGATGGTTTCTGTCTTGATATTTCCATCCACGTCCGTATATGCTCTTGTCGCACGAATAAATGCAGTACCTTCGCTTACACCTACTACGGTACCGTCAGGAGAACCGTTGACAAGGGAAAGTGAAAGAACATCCTTGTTACTTGTTGACCATGTAACCTCAGCATCCGGCATTGATGTCGTAAACTTAAATTCATCGCCTACATTGATGGTTTTTATTGTATCTCCCCATCCAAACGGAACGGTTATACGGATTTTCTGTGTATATTCATCAGCAAATCCTGCATCCGTACTTATGTATAAATATGCAGTACCTGTTTTCTTTCCTGTTACAATGCCGTTGCTTACTACTGCCACTACATTTCCGTTTTCATCAGGGTCTATTCTCCAGTATACGCTTTCCGGATTAACAATATTTGTATAATCAAGAACACTTATGCTCTGCTCCGGCTGTATGAGAAGATTATCCGTCGTAAGCTCTATTCCTACGACTGCGTCAAAGCTTGCAGATACGCCGTCCACGGTTGTGGCGGTAACTGTTGTTTTGCCGGCTCCGTATGGTGCGACAAGTGCTGTCTGATATGTAAGCTCGTCACTGCTTACCTTTACGACATTTTCATTTGAGTATGACCATGTAATCGCGTTGTATATGCTTGCATTTGTAAGTATCTGAACCGGGGTTTCTCCCATTTTAAGCTCCAGTACGTCATTTGCACCTTTATCTATGACGAGCGGCACTTTTACGTCTGCCGTAAATGTTCTTGTATATGTTCCGACTCCGTCTTTTGCCGAGAGCAGATATTTAGCTTCAATCTGTGCTATTCCGGCACTTTCAGGTATAAGCCTTATAATACTCTTGTCCGCATTTACCGTGCCTGCTACCGTAAATATCTTGTCATTTGACGTGCTGTACTCTATCTTTGAATAATCCTGATTACCGTCCTCGTCACGTCCCGTAAGTCCGACAAATATATCAAGTGGGGAGGCTGCGTCCGTAAATTCAATATTAGCTCCTCTGTTAAAGGTAATCTTTATATCATTGGCAGCTATGGCATAAACGACACCGCATACCAGACCTGCCGCAACAATCGCACAAATTGTCAAAAGCGCTTTCCATTTCATTTTAAGTCTTTTCACTATATGCACCTCCAAATCACAACATTTTGTGTTTACATACTTTAATATATACTATATCGGTCATTTAGTAAAGAAGATTAACTGTTTTTAGCAAAAAAATACCCCATATATTGCATTTTAGCAACATACAGGGCATTTTTTAAAAGAGAAATGCGCACAAATAATTGTGTGTCAAATAATATGGCAAATTATCTCTGTACTCTACCTGAAGCATCTCCACCTGCAAGTGTTTCAACTTCCTTACGAGATACAAGGTTGAAGTCACCAGGAATTGTGTGCTTAAGAGCTGAAGCAGCAACGCCGTACTCAAGAGCAGCCTTGAAATCCTTACCGTCAAGTAAACCGCAGATAACACCGCCTGCGAATGAATCGCCGCCACCTACACGGTCAACGATTGGGTGAATGCTGTATTCCTTTGAATGATAGAATTCCTTTGTATCTCTTGAATAGATACAAGCTGACCATCCGTTATCAGAAGCTGAATGGCTTACACGAAGTGATGAAATGCAGTACTCAAAGTTGTAATCTGCAACCATCTGCTCGAAAATTGACTTGTAACCTGCAAGCTCAAGGTCACCGCTTGTAACGTCTGTGTTGCCTGGCTTATAACCAAGAACTAACTCAGCGTCCTCTTCGTTTCCGATACATACGTCAACATACTGCATAAGGTTTTTCATAACCTTCTGAGCCTTCTCAGATGACCATAATTTCTTACGGAAGTTAAGGTCTACAGATACCTTTACGCCGTGCTTCTTGGCAGCCTTTAAAGCTTCCTCTGTAAGTACTGCAGCTGAATCAGAAACAGCAGGTGTAATACCTGTGAAGTGGAACCAGTCAGCGCCCTCGAAAATCTTATCGAAATCGAAATCAGCAGCTGTAGCTGTTGAGATAGATGAATGAGCTCTGTCGTAAACAACCTTTGATGGTCTCATTGATGAACCTGACTCTAAGAAATAGATACCAAGTCTTTCGCCACACTTAGCTATGTTAGAAGTACCAACATTGTACTTTCTGAGAGCTGCAACTGCACACTCACCGATTTCGTTGTTAGGAACTGCCGTAACGAACTCAGCATCATGTCCATAGTTTGCAAGTGAAACTGCAACGTTAGCCTCGCCACCGCCGTAGCATACATCAAACTCGTCAGCCTGGATAAACTTCTCATTGTTTGGAGTAGATAATCTTAACATAATCTCTCCCATTGTAATAACCTTAGCCATTTTAAAAAATCTCCTTTTGGTAATTGTATTATTAGCTTTAAGCTAATTATCATTTTAATAAATATGGGACTTTTTGTCAACTATTATAATGTGACACCCTGTTTAAATATTGCAAGGTCATGGAAACCTGCTTCCTCTGCCTTGACTTTTTTGCCTGAAGCTACTGCAAGAACAAAGTCAAACAATTCCTTTGACACATCTTCCATATTAGCGTCTTCAACCAGACGTCCGCAGTTAAAATCAATCCAGTTGCCTTTTTTGCCGGCAAGCTTTGAATTGGTAGAAATCTTAACCGTAGGAACAGGTGATGCGAAAGGAGTTCCTCGTCCTGTTGTGAACAGTACAATCTGTGCACCTGAAGCTGCCAGTGCAGTAGAGGCAACAAGATCGTTTCCCGGTGCGCTCAAAAGGTTAAGACCCTTTGTCTCAACTTTTTCGCCGTAAGCAAGAACGCCTCTTACAAGAGCACTTCCTGACTTCTGCGTACATCCGAGTGACTTGTCCTCAAGAGTGGTAATACCGCCATCCTTATTTCCCGGTGAAGGGTTCTCGTAAATCTCCTGACCGTTCTTTATGAAATAATTCTTGAAATCATTGATAAGGCATACCGTCTTGTCAAACAGTTCCTTGCTCGCGCATCTGTCCATAAGGATTGTCTCTGCGCCGAACATTTCAGGGACTTCTGTAAGAATGGTTGTTCCGCCCTTTGCAACAAGCATATCTGAAAATCTTCCGACCGTAGGATTTGCTGTGATACCTGACAAACCGTCAGAGCCGCCGCACTTCATGCCGATAATAAGCTCTTTGGCGTTAACCTTTTCTCTCTTGAAGTTAGCTGCATAAGCCATAAGCTCTTCCATAAGTTTTGCAGCTTCTTCCTGCTCGTCCTCTACATCCTGAACCTGTAAGAATTTTACTCTGTCAGGATTGTATTCGCCGATGTAATTCTTAAGAACCTCAATACGGCTGTTCTCACATCCGAGACCCAGTACGAGTACCGCACCGGCATTCGGATGATTGATAAGGTCTGCAAGAACCGTTCTTGTATTTTCCTGATCTTCAGTAGTCTGTGAACAGCCATACGGATGAGGGAAAGCAACAACCTCGTCAACACCCTCAGGCTTATTCTGTCTTGCCGTAGCCTCAATGGCTCTTGCTATTGAATTTACGCAGCCTACGGTAGGTATAATCCACACTTCATTACGGACGCCTACTTTTCCGTTCTCTCTCATATATCCGTCAAAGTAAGCCTCCTCGTCAGACTTCTCTACATCTACTCCCGTAGGATTGTAAGTATACTCAAGAAGCTCGCCGAGACCGGTCTTTAAGTTATGAGTGTGAATCCAGCCGCCCTCTGCAACATCTGCCTGTGCAATACCGATTCTAAAGCCGTACTTTATAACCGAATCGCCTTTCTTAACAGGCATAATGGCAAATTTGTGGCCCTGTGGAATATCCTCAATAGTAGTTACCGTTTTACCGGCAACATCTATCTGTGTTCCTTTTGCAATAGGTCTTAATGCAACAGCTACGTTATCATTTGGATTAATCTTGATAATATCCTGCATTATATGTCTCCATTCTGTTATTTTACTAAATCTTCAACAACAGCTCTCATACCGCGTGTTCTGATATCGGCAATATAAGCTGAAATAGTGTCAACAAGGCCTTCAACCTTAGACAAATCCTCGCCTCCGAAAAATCTTGTATTGCTGAGGTAAGCCTTTGTAAATTCTTCAGGACTCTTAGCTGAATTCTCCTTGAAGAAGTCAAGAACAAATCTGTCATCACGAATATTGTACTTGTCCTCTCCTCTTGTTCCTACAAGACAGTAACCTCCGTTTACTTCTCCGTCTTCCTGTGTTGAGTAGAAGCTCATGAGGGCTGCCATAGAGAATGTAAGGTACTTAGGAAGCTTGTTGAACTTCTTAACATATCCAAGGAATGAAGGCATACAGCGTGCTTCCCACTTAGATACTGAGTTAAGAGAAATATCAAGAAGTTTATGCTTAATGAATGGGTTCTGGAATCTTTCGATTACAGCGTTTGCAAATTCCTTGCAATCCTCCTCAGGAAGTGAAAGTGTAGGAATAACCTCATCAAACAATGTCTCTTCCATATATTTACGGATTACGGCATCATCCATTGACTGCTTTACAAGGTCGTTGCCTGCAAGATATGAAGCAAGTACGAAAGATGTATGAGAACCGTTAAGGATTCTAACCTTTCTCTCCTTATATGGATGATG
Organism: uncultured Eubacterium sp.; assembly: GCA_945920185.1. Lineage (GTDB taxonomy): Bacteria > Bacillota > Clostridia > Lachnospirales > Lachnospiraceae > CAMEJP01. The sequence goes on from CAMEJP010000049.1 coordinate 16,176, forward strand.
ATCCTTTGTAAATACTACATTGAGTCCTGCCTTTTCAAAAGGAAGCTCTGCAGCAAGCTTCTCAAGAGGAAGATTTGAGTCGCTCTCTATTACCCATAAGCCAAATGTTTCTGCCGTATCGATAAGCTGATCCTCATATCCGAACTCCTCACACAAAGCTGCAGCCTCATCTCTTGGATAGCCCGGAACAATTCTATCTACAAGTGTAGGACAGAATGAACAAGCTGTGTCAATCCAGTTCTTGAACTCATCGCCAAGACCCCAGAGCTCTATAAACTGGCAGATACATTTCTTAAGTTCAATACCGTTATCTGCTATAAGCTCACAAGGAAGTATTATAAGACCCTTGTCCTGTGCACCGTTATACTTCTTAAATCTCTCGTACAAAAGCTTTGTAAGCTTACCAGGATATGTCTTAGGAGGAAGTGCATTAAAGTCATCGGTTTCATCAAATACGATACCAGCCTCTGTTGTGTTAGAAACGATAAATCTGAGTGTATCGCTTGTACCATACTCAATGTACT
>CAMEJP010000050.1 GCA_945920185.1 uncultured Eubacterium sp.
AGGCGCCACAAAGATATGCGTGGTGGTAGGACACGGAGCCGATACGGTAAAGAGTATGATTGACGAGGATGTTGTATTTGTCACGCAGGATAAGCAGCTTGGAACCGGTCATGCGGTAAAATGTGCCAGAGATTTTATAGGAAAAACGGGAGAGACACTTATACTTTTTGGAGATACTCCTCTTATAACGGGAGCGACTCTTAAAACTCTTGTTGACACTCACAGAAATTCAGGAAATGCAATTACCGTTCTGTCAGCTTCCATCGACAACCCTACAGGATATGGAAGAATCATAAGAGATAAAGACGGACAGTTTGTAAAGAGCGTTGAACATAAGGATGCAACTGACGAGGAAAGACTTTGTAAGGAAGTGAACTCAGGCATGTATGTGTTTGACAGCGGTGAACTGTACGAAGCACTTGACCTTATAAAGAACGACAATGCACAGGGAGAGTACTATCTTCCGGATACATTGATGATTATTAAGGACAAGGGGCTTAAGGTGGACGCTTTTGTTGCGCCTGATGCAAGAGAGATTGAGGGCGTAAATTCAAGAGTGCAGTTAGCATATGCCAATAAAGTTATGAAAGAGCGTATAAATAACGCCCATATGGTAAATGGAGTGACTATAACGGATCCCGAAAATACTTATATAGAATGTACCGTTACAATAGAAAATGATGTTACGCTTTATCCGAATACATTTCTTGAAGGCAATACCGTCATAAAAAGCGGTTCGGTTATAGGCCCATGCACAAGGCTTAAAGATACAAAGACAGGTGTGGATTGTACACTGGCTTTTGTGACAGCCGACGGAGCAGACGTACCTGACGCTACTGTGGCAGAGCCATATTCAAAATTGTAATAAGAAGCAGAAAAACGGAGATAAGAGTATGTACATTATAGCAGGACTTGGAAATCCCACAAAAGAATACGAGAAAACCAGACACAATGTAGGATTTGAAGTTGTCGACAGACTGGCAAAGGAATATGATATAGATGTGATGACCGCAAAGCACAAAGCACTTTGCGGAAAGGGTACAATCGAAGGGCAGAATGTTATACTTGCAAAGCCGCTTACTTTTATGAATCTGAGCGGCGAAAGCGTCAGAGAACTTTCTGTGTATTACAAAGTACCGCCGGAAAATTGTATAATAGTTTATGATGATATAAGCCTTGATGTAGGCAGGCTTCGCGTGCGTGCGAAGGGAAGTGCCGGAGGTCACAACGGAATAAAGAACATAATCGCCCGGCTTGGCGGTGAGAATTTTCCTAGAGTCAGAGTGGGAATAGGCGACAAACCGAAAGGAAAAGATTTGGCCGACTATGTTCTCGGGAGATTTTCAAAGCAGGAGGCAGAAGTTATGGATACGGCATACGACAATGCAGTTAAAGCCATAGCCGCCATTATTGCCGAGGGCGTTGAAAGTGCCATGAACAAATTTAATTAAATATAGAACAGGAATGCGAGGAAATATGGGAATATTTGAAGCCGCGGTTGCAGATTTTGCAGAATATGATGACATAATGAAGGCGATTAAAGCCGGTAAGAATATTACCTTAAGCGGTGTTATAGATGCTGCAAAGGAGCACCTTCTAAGCGCTTTGACAAAGGATAAAAAGGCAAAACTTATAGTTACCTATGACGAAACAAGAGCGAGACAGATGGTGGCGCAGCTTAAATATTACGGTGAAAATGCAGTGTTTTATCCGGCCAAGGATGTCATTTTCTTCAATGCCGACATTCATGGAAACCTTATCGTGGGGCAGAGAATGGAAGCAATAAAACTTATGGCTGAAGCGGATGAGGTTACTGTGGTTACTACCGTGGATGGTCTGTGTGACAGGGTATTGCCGCTTGAAGCGATAAAAAGTGCAGTTATCGACATAGACATGCAGTCTGTAATAGACATTGATAAGCTTAAACAACAACTGATATATCTTGGATATGAAAGAACAGCCGAGGTGGAATATCCTGGGCAGTTTGCCGTGCGCGGAAGTATAGTTGATATTTTTTCTTTTACGGAAGATGTTCCGGTGCGAATAGACCTTTGGGGCGATGAGATAGATTCGATGAAAAATTTTGACGTGGAGAGCCAACGTTCAATAGAAAATCTTGAACATGTAAGAATTTATCCTGCAAAAGAGATACTTTTTGATGATGACGCGCTTTCAGAGGGTCTGCAGCTTATGAAGTTGGAACTTGACACATTTTATAAGGCACTTATGAAGGAGAAAAATGTGGAGGCTGCCTTTCGCGCAGAGAAGCTTACGAAGGAGATTATGGAGCGCATAGAAAACGGTGACACTACATTGTCATATGAGAGCCTGATAAGGTATTTTGTCAGGGATACGGTGTCGTTTGCTAGCTATTTTGCAGGTAAGGACAGTGTGCTTATCGTTGATGAACCAGCCAGAATATCGGAGAGGATTGATGCGGTCTTATTTGAATTTCGTGAGAGCATAAGCCACAGGCTTTCCGGAGGTTTTGTATTGCCTACTCAGGGTAAGGCAATATTTTCAAAGGAAGAAATATTTTCGGAAATGGGAAGGCTTTCTGCCATAACGGTCGAAGTACTCGACTCGAATGTTGAAGTGGTAGATAAGGGAAATTGCTTTCTTATTACCTCCAAAAATATAAATTCCTATAACAACAGTTTCGACCTGCTTATAAAGGATATTGCCACTTACAAAAAGAATGGTTACAGGACAGTCATAGTCTCCGGTTCAAATACAAGGGCAAAACGTCTGGCAGATGATATAAGCGACAACGGACTTGTAGCATTTTACAGAGAAAAGACGGATAAGACAATACAGCCGGGTGAGATAATGGTAACCTACGGCACTCTTTACAGAGGATTTGAATATCCTTTGATAAAGCTTGTGGTTATTGCAGAGAGCGATATTTTTGGCAGAGAGCACAGGAAGAAAAGAAGCAGGAAAACGTATGAAGGTAAGACGATAGCCAGCTTTAATGAGCTTTCGGTCGGCGATTATGTTGTACACGAAAATCATGGTATAGGTATATACCGTGGTATTGAGAAGGTTGAGGTAGACAAGGTTGTCAAAGATTATATAAAAATCGAGTATGCCGGAAAGGGCAATCTGTACATTCTTGCGACAGGACTTGATGCCATACAAAAGTATGCAGGTCAGGACGCGAGGAAGCCAAAACTCAATAAGCTTGGTGACGCTGCGTGGGGCAGGACAAAGGCAAAGGTTATGAGCGCGGTAAATGAGGTTGCGCGCGACCTTGTAAACCTTTATGCGACAAGACAGCAGATAAGCGGTTACCGGTTTTCTCCGGACACACCTTGGCAGAAAGAATTTGAGGAAATGTTTCCATATGAGGAAACAAACGACCAGCTTGAAGCCATCAGAGCCACAAAGGCTGATATGGAGAGCAGCAAAGTTATGGATAGGCTTATATGCGGAGACGTAGGGTTCGGAAAGACGGAGATTGCCATACGTGCAGCATTTAAGGCCGTGGCTGACGGAAAGCAGGTAGCGTATCTTGTGCCTACCACTATACTTGCCCAGCAGCATTACAATACCTTTGTGCAGAGAATGAAGGATTTTGCGGTCAGGGTGGATTTGCTGTCGCGTTTTGCAACGCCGAAGCAGGCAAAGGACACCATAGAGGGTCTTAAGAAGGGAACGGTTGATATAGTTATAGGAACACATAAGCTGCTTTCAAAAAACGTTGGCTTTAAGGATTTGGGACTTCTTATCATAGATGAGGAGCAGCGTTTTGGTGTAAGCCACAAAGAAAAAATCAAGAAGCTGAAGGCAGACATAGATGTCCTTACCCTTTCGGCAACGCCTATCCCGAGAACACTTCATATGAGTCTTGCCGGAATCAGGGATATGAGCGTTCTAGAGGAACCGCCTGTTGACAGAATACCTATACAGACTTTTGTTACCGAGTACAATGAAGAAATGATAAGAGAGGCGATTAACAGAGAGCTTGCAAGGGGCGGACAGGTATATTATGTTTACAATCGCGTAAATACCATCGAGGATGTGGCCGCAAAGCTTGAAGGACTTGTGCCGAATGCCAATATTGCCTATGCTCACGGACAGATGGAGGAAAGACGTCTTGAGCAGATAATGTATGATTTTATACACGGCGATATAGATGTTCTCGTATCCACTACAATCATAGAAACGGGACTGGATATTCCTAACGTAAATACCATAATAATCCACGATGCCGACAAGTTTGGACTTTCGCAGCTTTATCAGTTAAGGGGACGTGTAGGAAGAAGCAACAGAACCTCTTATGCATTTCTTATGTACAAGCGCGATATGCTTCTTCGTGAAACTGCGGAAAAGAGGCTTCATGCGATAAGGGAATTTACCGAGCTTGGTTCGGGATTTAAGATAGCTATGAAGGATCTTGAGATAAGAGGTGCGGGAAATGTTCTCGGAGAGGCACAGCACGGTCATATGGAGGCAGTGGGCTACGATTTGTATTGCAAACTGTTAAATGAAGCCGTTCAGGATATTAAGGGCATAAAGAGCATAAGAGGCTTTGACACAACTATTGATATAAGTGTTGACGCATTTATACCGTCAACATATATAAAGAGTGAATCGCAGAAACTTTCTGTGTACAAACGTATAGCTGCCATAGAAAATGTTGAGGAATACCAGGATATGATAGATGAGCTGAGCGACAGATTCGGAGAACTTCCAAAGTCGGCGGTTACGCTTCTTAAGGTATCTCTTTTAAAAGCCCTGGCTCACAGTGCTTACATTATGGAAATATCGGGAAACAGAAAAGAGATAAAACTTAAAATGTATCCTGAAGCTGCCATAGATACGGTAAGGATACCGGAACTTATAAAGAAATATCCGAGAAGATTAAAACTTATTCCTGAAAAGATACCGTATTTTACGTTTGTTCTTGAAAAGGAGGAGGGACGTGACTCTTCGGTCTATCTGGAAACCATAATGAAACTGGTGGAGGATATAAGGGAACTGAAACTTCCGGAAGCATAAAAACTGCCCGCTTATAAAAAGCGGGCAGTCTTACGTTTTTAAAGGTGATAATCTGTATTTTGGCTGTTGTTGTCGCCGTTTGTGTTGTATTCAGTGCCGTTTAAGTTGTAGGAATTTTGTGTATAGGTGTCGCTGTTCTGATTGTACATATCAGCGTTTTGGTTGTACTGAGGCGGAACCTGACCGTAAGTCGTTCTCTGGTTGTAAGCCATTCCCTGACCATACTGACCGCCGCCGTTTGCATAAAATTCGGCACGGATTTTCTTTTTAAAGTTGCTGCCGATTATGCAGGTAACAACGATTATAATCAGTCCTGCCGCAAACATAATCAGCGATGTGTATATAAGAGGAAGGAAGCAATCGCAGATAGAATTTGCCAAAGCCTGGACTGTCGCTTTCTCTTCGGCAGAAGAAACAGAATCCAATAATTCAGTTCTTATAGAAGCTTTAACGGCGAAATAAATCATAAACATAAAGAATGAGTTGGCTCCTCCTGCCAAAAATGCACATATGCCGACTTTTCTTACGCCGCGGTACTTTTTGTGATGCATTATTATAAGTATCAGTGCAAGAGCCAGAGTGGCAATGGAAAGTCCCAAGGTGGCAGATGTCACGGTTGGTTTTAATTTTTGATATGTAGAGGCAAAGCTTTCGTCCTCGGCATCCTTTTCACCAAGGTCAAGAAATACATCTTTCATATCACTTCTGAATTCTTCCAATGCTTCGTCGAATTCTTCCTGAGTATAATACTCGTCAAAATATCCGTTCTGGTTAAAGTAAGCAACAGCTTCTTTTTCAACCATATCGCACAGCTCATCTATAGCACTTTCATCAATGTCATTATCAAAGATTGACCTTACATAAAAGTCGATAAATTTTTGTGCAAATTCCTCTGAAAATATTTCAGGATCCTTTTCCCCCATAAGGGAGTTATCAGCCTCAAGTTCTTTGGTAAGGTCTTCATTCAAAAAATCTGCAAGTTTCTTTGACGTTTCTTTACTGCCGATGGTGGAAGAAAGAAAATCTTCCCTAAACAGTGTGTAGTTGGCGGTTGCTGTTGGTACTGTTATGCTGAGTAAAAATATAAGTCCTATACAAAACAGGATTGACAGTGCTACAACAACAGGTTTTTCTTCTTGGTACATAATTCCTTACATCCTTCTTGGTTTTTATTTTTGATTAAAATCATTTTAACATATGGATTATTGAAAAACAATATCATATATATTATAATAGTATAAATATATACTATGTGTCAAGAATGCGTCATACGGTATGCGGTAAGTCCGTATAATGGGACTTGCTTCCTGTTAACATATACCTATCAACGAAAAGGAGGTATGTGTTATGTTACAGGATATAAAAGAAGGAATATTGTTGGCTGTTCCTGTTTTGGTACTTTTGGCAGCGGCATTTGGTGGTGGTATGGGATTTCTTCTCTCTGTAAGCACCGGTTGCTGTGTATTTGAAATATTAAGGTTTATAGAACTGAGGCATAAAGCAAGGTGAAGATAAGATGGAAAAGGATGTTAAGCTCGGAAAAATTGCATTATGGGTATTTTTGTTTCTGATAATTGTCACGGTAGTGCTTGCTTTTGGGGATGCCGGAAACAAAAACAGCGTATCTGTCAGTAACGATATTTCTGACTATTCTGAAGGCTGGCTTATAGAATATGGTAACTACGCAAAAGACAATATAGAACTTCCGGCTAGGCTTCCTAATAAGAGTGATACTATAGTTATGACCAAAAAACTCAGTGGATTAAACGGAGATACACAGTCCATAGTATTTTATTCACATCATCAGGCGGTTACCGTATATGTGGAAAATGAGGTCAGATATCAGTTTGGAACCGTAACGGAGACATATTACGGAAAGACTCCCGGCAATGCATACAATGTAATCAATCTTTATGAGTCAGACAACGGAAAGACTTTGAAAATTGTGCTTGAGGCGGTATACGCAAGGGTGTCAGGAGATTGCCCGGAAATATTAATCGGAGACACGGAGGATTGCGTTCTTGAACTGGTACAAAAAGATTCATTGAACATATTTGTGAGTACCTTGCTTATACTTATGGGAATTGTTATGATTATAGTACATTTCCTGACCAATAAGTATATTAAATTTGATAATGGATTTTTATATTTGGGAATGTTTCTGGTAAGTATGGGAATATGGTCTCTGTCGGAAACCACAATTGTTTTGTTTGCGGTTAAAAATCTTGCATTGGTGTCATTTATTACATTTTCTTCACTTCATCTGTCGTTAGTGCCTATGATGCTTTTTTGGGATGAAATATTGAATAAAAAGTACACAAAAGTGTTCGGTACAGGAGCCATTTTGTCGCTTTGCATATATTCCGGAAGCCTGTTTTTATATGTGTTTGGCATAATGGACTTTTATGAAACGCTTTTTACAGTACACATTATGTATTTGCTTAGCTTTGTTGCTATGATGATTATTGCACTGATATCCAGAAAGGCCATAAAGGCAAGTGGAAGAGGTGCACTTTTGTACGGAGTGGGAATAGTGATTGTCGGAGCGTGCATCGATATGGTAAGATACTATGCCGTTGGATATGTAAACAGTTCTGAATATACCAAGCTTGCTCTTCTTATATACAGCTGCATACCTATAGATACGTTGCTTCATGATGTGGTTGATAAAGTAAATCTCGGAAGACAGGTGGGTAATTACCACAAGATAGCCTATACGGATGCACTTACGGGAATAGGAAACAGAGCTGCCTTTAACAGGGAGATGGACAGCATTTCCCAAAGCGATTATTATAAGTATGCCATAGTTAATCTTGATGTAAATGATTTGAAAAAGACAAATGACAAATATGGTCATGAAAGCGGAGATTACCTGATTATAACTGCTGCATCTGCCATTATGAATACATTTGAAAAGTACGGTAACTGCTATCGGACGGGCGGTGATGAGTTTGTGGTGATACTGTATAAGGTTGATGAAAAAATGTATGAAAATCTTATCGCAAAAATGAGGGAATATCTCGACGGCGTAAAACTGAATGACAAGGTGGGAATAAAAATAGCAAGCGGATATGCGGACTATATGTATGACCTTGATGTGGACCTTTACAGTACGTTAAAGCGTGCAGATGAAAAAATGTACGAATATAAGAGAAAAATGAAAGAAGACACTGTACAAGAAGATTAAAAAGCTATTGAAGTGTCAAGCTTTTAGTAGTATAATATACGCAAATACTTAAATTGAAAAGGAGCATCAAAATGAACGAAGTATTACAAAAATTTCAGAATTTAGGAATAATTCCTGTAGTAGTTATCAATGACGCTAAGGATGCAGCACCTCTTGCAAAGGCTCTTTGCAACGGCGGTCTTCCGGTAGCAGAGGTAACATTCCGTACAGCAGCAGCAGAGGAAGCTATTAAGGAAATGCTTAAGGCTTGTCCAGATATGTTTGTAGGTGCAGGTACGGTTCTCACAACAGAGCAGGTTGACAGAGCAGTTGCAGCAGGCTGTAAGTTTATCGTAAGCCCGGGACTTAATCCTAAGATTGTAAAATATTGTATAGAGAAGAATATCCCTATAACTCCTGGTACATCAAGCCCTTCAGACATTGAACAGGCTATCGAGCTTGGTCTTGAAGCTGTCAAGTTCTTCCCTGCAGAGCAGTCAGGCGGTATCGATAAGATTAAGGCTATGGCAGGTCCATACACAAATATGAAGTTTATGCCAACAGGCGGTGTAAATGCTTCTAACCTTAAGAATTATCTTGATTTCCCTAAGATTTTGGCTTGCGGCGGAAGCTGGATGGTTAAGTCAGATCTTATAGCTAACGGTGAGTTTGACAAGATTGAAGCTCTTACAAGAGAAGCTGTAAATACAATGTTAGGCTTTGAACTTAAGCATGTTGGAGTTAATACGGCAAGCGAAGCTGAGGCAGTTGAAGTTGCTGAGGCATTTGAGAAGATGTTTGGTTTCACAAAGAAGGTTGGCGGAAGCTCAGTATTTGCTGGAACAGCTATCGAGGCTATGAAGAGCCCATATCTTGGAAAGAACGGACATATTGCCATCGGAACTAACTACATCAATCGTGCCGTATATCACTTAGGCTTAAGAGGCTTCGAGTTTGATGAGACAACAGCTAAGAGAGATGACAAGGGTAATCTTAAGGCAATCTACATCAAGGGTGAATTTGGTGGATTTGCTGTTCATTTAGTTCAGAAATAATTTAGTATATTAAAGCGCCGTCACGCACTATGCGCGGCGGCGTATTTGATGTGTAAGCCGGCATTGGGAAAATCTTTGTCGGCGATGCACTTTAAGAATCCCCATAATTATTAATATAATGAAGGAGGACATAATGAAAAAAATAGCCATAATGACAGACAGCAACAGCGGAATAACACAGGCAGAGGGCAAAGCTCTCGGAGTCAAGGTTCTTCCTATGCCGTTTTTTGTAAACGGTGAGCTGTTTTTTGAAGAGATTTCTCTGTCACAGGAGGAATTTTATAAGAAGCTTGCAGAGGATGCGGATATAAGCACTTCACAGCCTACACCGGCACAGCTTCTTGATACATGGGACGAGCTTTTGAAGGAATATGACGAGATTGTACATATCCCTATGTCAAGCGGTCTGAGCAGTTCATGTGAAACCGCAACGGCTCTTGCAGAGCAATACGACGGACGTATACAGGTTGTAGACAACCAGAGAATTTCCGTAACTATGAAATCATCAGTATGGGACGCTATCGCACTTAGGGATGCAGGTAAGAGTGCGACAGAGATTAAAGAGATTTTGGAAAAGGAAAAATTGGATGCCAGCATATACATTACGCTGGAAACCTTAAAATATTTGAAAAAAGGCGGAAGGATTACTCCTGCTGCCGCTGCCATAGGAACGGTACTTAATATTAAACCTGTTCTTCAGATACAGGGTGAAAAGCTGGATGCTTTCGCAAAGGTAAGAGGAACAAAAGCGGCTAAAAGAGTTATGATTGATGCCATCAAAAAGGATCTTTCTGAGAGATTTGCAAAATATGAGGGCAAGATGAGAATGGGTCTTGCATATACAGGTGACATTGAGAAGGCAAATGAATGGAAAAAAGAGGTAGAAGAGGCATTCCCGGATATGGATATATATATGGATCCTCTTTCATTAAGCGTTGCATGTCATATCGGATATGGTGCAATAGCCATTACATGTGCCAAAATGGTTGAAATATAATATCGGTAAGCTTTGACACACAAGGCTTTTAGTATTGAAACAAAACATAAGGCTGCAAGACCGGGGTATCGGGTGCAGCTTTTTGTAAAATCAGGAAAAGAGAGGCTATATGAAAAAGAAGAGAAGAATATGTATCTGGCTGCTTGTTATAACTGTTTTAGTATGCGGATGTGTAAAACCGCAGAAAAGTATCAGTGAGAGCAGTACAGCCGATAAAGGAACAGAAAAAACCACAGAAGCTGCTTCGACACAGCCTACAGAGGAAAAATTTGTACCTACCGAGATAGATTTGATTGCGGTAGGAGATGTACTTCTGCACGATAATGTCAGCAACAGTGGCAAAATGGAGGATGGAACATACAATTATGACCACCTTTTTAAAAATGTTAAGGAAGATGTAAAGGCAGCAGACATAGCTATGGTAAATCAGGAGGTAATACTTGGAGGAACTGAGCTGGGCCTTTCAGGTTATCCTACCTTTAACGGTGCTTTTGAAGTAGGAGATGCACTTTATGAGGCAGGTTTCAATGTTATTCTTCACGCCACAAACCATACGCTTGACAAAGGAAAAAAAGGTGTATTAAACTGTATGAACTATTGGAAGACTACTCATCCTGACGTAGCCGTTCTTGGAATCAATGAGAGCGAGGAAGCTCAGGAAAATAGCATATATGTTTATAAAAAGGGAGATATAAGGGTGGCTGTTCTTAATTACACATACGGAACAAATGGCATTCCTCTGCCAAGTGATATGCCGTATATCGTAAATCTCCTTGATGAGGAAAAGATGGCAAAGGATATAGCTAAGGCGAAAGAGATTTCTGATTTTGTGGTTGTTGCACCTCATTGGGGTATAGAATATACCCATAAGCCAAGTGACAGTGAGAAGTACTATGCGGACTTTTTCTTAAAACAGGGTGTTGACCTTGTAATAGGCACACATCCACATGTAATACAGCCTGTGGAAATGCTTGAGGATGCTACTACAGGTCATAAAATGCTTGTGTATTATTCTCTTGGCAATTTCATAAACTCCACTGCGGATTCGGGACGCGGTACGGCTGACAGAATGGTAGGAGCAATGGCAAAGGTTACCATAACGAATGATGAAGAAGGAAATGTGTTTATAAAAGAATACGGCGTTGAGCCGCTTGTTACCCAGATGCTTTTTGGCAGGGGCGAGATAACTACTTATAAGTTATCTGATTATACAAAAGAGCTTGCAGACAATAATGGAATACGCCAAAGAGATTCCGTATTTTCTCTTGAATGGTGTCAGGAACTGTGCAAGGAAGTATTCGGAGAACTTTATGTACAGTGACCATGCTGCTGTGTTTATATCTGATATGGAAGGAGAAATGTGAATTGAAAAAAAGATTGTTATGCCTTAGTCTGCTTATGTGCTTTCTGATATGCGGCTGTGTAAGACCGGCTGAGAGTAATGTATCATCATCAACAGAAGAAAATTCCAAGTCTGTCATAAATGAATCGGAAAAGACTTCGCAGGCTGTTACAGAGCCTACAAAGCCGTTTGGGGCTACAACGATAGATATTGTTATGATAGGCGATATGCTGCTTCATGAAAATGTGCATGACAGTGGTATTGTAGGCGACGGAACATACAATTATGACCATCTGTTTACCTATATAAAGGATGATGTTGCTGCTGCGGATATAGCGATAGCAAATCAGGAGGTAATACTCGGCGGAAGAGAACTTGGACTTACGGGCTATCCTATGTTTAACGGAGCCTTTGAGGTAGGCGATGCTTTGGAAAAGGCAGGCTTTAATGTTATTCTTCATGCAACCAATCATACGCTTGATAAAGGAAAGACAGGCGTTAATAACTGCATCAATTTTTGGAAAACAAATCATCCTGATGTGGCATATCTGGGAATAAATGAGAGTCAGGAGGAGCAGGACAGTAAGATATATGTGTATGAAAAGGGTGACATCAGGGTGGCGATACTTAATTACACATACGGAACAAACGGAATTCCGCTTCCGCAGGATGCACCTTATATAGTCAATCTGCTTGACGAGGATAAAGTCAGGGCGGATATTGAGAAGGCAAAAAAAGTTTCTGATTTTGTCGTGGTATGTCCTCACTGGGGAACAGAGTATGTGTATTATGCAACTGATTACCAGAAGCAATGGACAAATATATTCCTTGAGTGCGGAGTTGACCTTGTTATAGGAACGCATCCTCATGTTATAGAGCCTGTCGAATGGGTATATGCGGATAAGTCAAATCCTGACGCACATAAGATGCTTGTATATTACTCCATAGGAAATTATGTTTCCGGTCAGGATAAGGCTGACACTATGGTTGGAGCAATGGCACAGGTTACCTTGACCAATGACGAAGAAGGAAATGTGTTCATAAAGGACTATGGTGTTGAACCTCTCGTAACGCATAAGGAGAGGGGATATGCAAAGCTTGCCGTATATAAGCTGAAGGACTATACCGACGAGCTGGTGGCAAGAAATTATGTGAGAAACAGCGATTCAAGATTTTGCGTTTCATACTGCAAGGAGCTTTGCAGACAGGTTTTTGGAAGCCTTTATAATGAGTAACATTTGAAAAAATAAGACGGCACCCCGTTTTTATGGAGCGGAGTGCCGTTTTGCATATTTCTTATAAATCAAAAAATGCTGTCTTGAAAATCTTTATATCATATCAGACATATCTGCATCAATCAGAGCCTTGTAAAAAAGAGTAATAGGGAGAAATGCTTGTGCAAATCCCTTGGTACCGGTGTTCCCTGTTATTACGGCGTCACCGATTTTTGCCTTTTTTCCAAGACTTGGAATAGCACCTGACATATGAAATTTGAAGGTAGGTATGCCGTACTCGAGGTATTTTGAAGAACCTGTCAACTCGTATGCTGATGCCAGAGCTTCCAAAACGAGAGGGTTGTTTCCAAGGCGCATAAGACTTGGTATTCCCTTGTAGTAGAAAAGTCCGTTGTCAAGAATACAGTTTTCTACCATGTCATCTATGGAGCGCAGTATCATTGATTTAAGCTCATCAGACGGCTTGATTCTGTAATATCGCATAAGGCTTCCGATGGCTATTGATATCATAAACGGAACACGGATTGCCGTATTATCTGTGTACGGAGCGAGCCAGTGACCGTATTCTTCTTCCCATTCTTTGAAATGACCTACAATCCACTCACATTTTTCCAACCATTTCTCATCATATGTTTCGACGTAAAGCGCCACAAGAGTTCTTAATGCCCATCCTGTTTCACGGGCATTTGCTTCGCCGCATTGCTTAAACATTGGAGTTTCAAGAAGACGTGAAACATTTTTGCCGATGTTTATGGCACATGTATAGGCACGTGTGTCACCTGTCAGGTGATAGTAGTCAAGCAGACCTTCTACCCATTCATGACTGCAGACCATAGTGCCGTTTTTGCAGTGCCCGTTTGTATGCTCCCACTGACCGTAAAGTCTCAGCGGGTCCTTGCTGTAATAGCATATATCCACATCCATCCAGTGATTTGCCGCTACAAGGGCATAGTCGAGGAAACGTCTTGTACCTGTTCTCATATACATAAGGGCGCAGGCATGAGGAAAATCATACTCGTTATTGGTCCAGACCGGTTCGCCGTTTCCGCGTCCCTGTGCAGTATATCCGGGATCGGGAGCGTCTCCCCAGTTAAGCATACCGTATGATCTCGAGTGTGCGTCTGCCTTTGAGATAAGCTCCCGCTCAACTATAGGAATCTGAGCTTTTTTTTCAACATACACATCCACACCGACATTTGCTTTCTGATATACTTCCGGGTCTATAAAAGGTCTGTCCGGCATCTGATATATAAGGCTTCGGTTGTTGAGTTCGGTCATCGAAGTATCTTTGTCATGGAAATGCAAAAGCACTTTCTGACAGCGTGACATTCCTGATTGCATAACTATTTTGTCAGATGTATCAGGTACAAGGAAAATGCTTATCTTTCCACCACCGGCAAGAAGCGCCTTAGGGAAATTTTGCTGTGCCTGATATATTGTCGCACATATACCGCCGGTGCCGTCGGTGGAGTCAGCTAAAAATGTACCGTAAAGTACCTCGGCAAAATGTTCGTTTGCTTCTTTTATTATGTGGTTTGAGTCTATAATCTGTGATATGCTTCCGCCGTCGCTTCTTGCATAAAAATCAGTTTTGTAATTGGATGCACCGACAAGTGCTCTTTGACTGCCTGTTGACAGCTTATCGGAAAAGAGTTCCATATTTCCGGTACCCACGGTATGAAATACGGGACCTTCCTGATTTTCAAGCGTCACTATGAGGTCGCCACAGCCTGTGGAATCGATTCCTTTTTGCGGAACGGTGTAATTCATACCGGAAGTATCTGCACCTGTTATGATATCAAACTGAAGATTTTTGATATGAAGCTCGCTGTCCGTGGTGTTTATGATACGATAGCCGAATTCTACGTATGATTTGCCATAATAAGCAGTAAGATATATTTCAAAGTCCACTTTAACGCTGCCGCATACATTACTTCCTTTGCCGGTAAAAGAGGCGACAAGAGGCCCCGGTTCAGTGATTTCCCAACTGTATATAAGCATATCGTAAACATTATCAGAGCCGTCTTTTAACACAGGACCATTGAAGGCACTGCTGTTATATGTTTTGCCGTTAAATTCAACATTTTCAAAAATACTCTTTGAATTATTCTTCAAAGTGAAACGGAGAGCACCCGTATCCACCGTATATGGGTTTGTTTCTGTGATTTTGATGCCGTCAAACGACATATTTTCTGTAGTTTCAAGAGAAACAACAGCCTTGCTGCACTTCGGGAGGTCTGCCGTAAATCTGAAAAATCCCCATTTTATGGAACCGTCTTCCCAGTATGCGGTAATTTTTTTCTGAGTAGGGCGGATGGTACCATTTTGTACTATATTGTAATTGTCAATAGTGTGTACCGTGCCTTTGGCAAACGGGATGCCGATAAATACGTGTTCGTCAGGGCGGTCATACTTGTAAAGCTCGTCAAAATATATATTCATATGATAACTCCTTTCAGATGTATTCTAAAATTATAATACAATAGCTGAATAAAAAAGTATACAGAAAATGTCATATTTTCCGGAAAGGAATACAGAAAAAATGCAGAAAAAGTAATGGCTGGAATTTTATATTAAACTGTGATATTATATAGGATAACTATTATATAATGAAAGGAAGTAATCAATATGGCAAATCCGATAGTTACCATTAATATGGAAGAAGGCGGTGTGATTAAGGTAGAACTTTACCCGGAGGTTGCACCAAATACAGTGAACAACTTTATATCACTTGTGAAAAAGGGTTTTTATAATGGTCTTATTTTTCACAGGGTTATCAAGGGCTTTATGATACAGGGAGGCTGTCCTGACGGAACAGGAATGGGAGACCCGGGATATTCCATCAAGGGAGAATTCCTTATGAACGGTTTTAAAAATGAGCTGCGCCATACGGAAGGTGTTATTTCGATGGCAAGGGCACAGCATCCTGATTCAGCAGGCTCACAATTTTTCATTATGCACAAGGACGCTCCGCATCTCGACGGTTCATACGCAGCCTTTGGAAAGGTTATAGAAGGTATGGAAACGGTAAATGCGATAGCCGAGACA
>CAMEJP010000051.1 GCA_945920185.1 uncultured Eubacterium sp.
GGACATTTAGTATGAAAAAATGGGTCTACAAATTCGAAGAAGGCAATGCTAACATGCGTGAATTGCTTGGAGGAAAGGGAGCTAATCTTGCTGAGATGACAGGGTTAGGTATGCCAATTCCACAGGGATTTACAGTTACAACTGAAGCATGTACAGATTATTATAATAATAACAAAAGCATTAGTGATGAGATTAAACAACAGGTATTTGAGGCAATTAAGTGGCTTGAAGAGTACAATGGCAAAAAGTTCGGAGATACATCTGATCCCCTTCTTGTTTCGGTAAGATCAGGTGCAAGAGCGTCAATGCCGGGTATGATGGATACAATTCTTAATCTTGGTCTTAATGATGTGGCTGTGGAAGGATTTGCTGCAAAGACAGGCAATCCGAGATTCGCATATGATTCATACAGAAGATTTATTCAGATGTACGCAGATGTTGTTATGGGCGTCGAAAAATCATTCTTTGAGAAGATTATTGACGAGATGAAAGAAGCCAAGGGCGTAAAGTATGACACGGAACTGACGGCAGAAGATTTGAAGGAATTAGCCGAAAAGTTTAAAGAGGTATACAAAAACCATATGAATGGTGAGGAATTTCCACAAAACCCTAAAGAGCAGCTTATGGGTGCAGTAAGAGCGGTTTTTCGTTCTTGGGATAATCCGAGAGCCATTGTGTACCGAAGAATGAATGATATCCCGGGAGATTGGGGAACAGCAGTAAATGTTCAGACGATGGTATTTGGAAACAAGGGCGAGACATCAGGAACAGGTGTTGCATTTACCAGAAATCCTTCTACAGGAGAGAAGGGTATATTTGGCGAGTATCTTATCAATGCTCAGGGCGAGGATGTTGTGGCAGGTGTTCGTACTCCACAGCCTATAAGCCAGCTTGAAAAGGATTTGCCTGAGTGCTATGCACAGTTTATGGAGCTTGCAATGAAGCTTGAAAATCATTTTCACGATATGCAGGATATGGAGTTTACCATTGAGGAAGGAAAGCTGTATTTCCTACAGACAAGAAACGGCAAGAGAACAGCGCCTGCCGCAATAAAGATTGCCTGTGATTTGGTTGACGAAGGACAGATTACGGTAGAGGAGGCAATTCTCAGAATTGATGCAAAGTCTCTTGACCAGCTTTTGCACCCTACTTTTGATGCGAAGGCACTAAAAAACGGCGAAGTTATTGGAACTGCACTTCCGGCCTCTCCGGGAGCGGCAGCAGGAAAGGTATATTTTACTGCTGATGCTGCAAAGGCGGCAGGAAAAGGAGGCAGAGGAGAGAGAGTTATACTTGTGCGACTTGAGACATCTCCGGAGGATATAGAGGGTATGCACGCTGCCCAAGGTATCCTTACCGTTCGCGGCGGTATGACAAGCCATGCTGCAGTTGTGGCACGTGGTATGGGAACATGCTGTGTATCAGGCTGCGGCGATATTAAGATTGACGAAGAAAACAAGGTGTTTGAACTTGGAGGATATACCTTCCACGAGGGAGATTATATTTCGCTTGACGGTTCAACAGGTAAGATTTACAAAGGTGATATAGCGACTGTTGAAGCTGAGATAAGCGGATACTTCGGAAGAATTATGGACTGGGCGGACAGTTACAGAAAGCTTGGTGTCCGTACCAATGCCGATACGCCTGCTGATACGAAGAAGGCTGTTGAGCTTGGTGCACAGGGCATAGGTCTGTGCCGTACGGAGCATATGTTCTTTGGCGAAGACAGAATACCTAAATTCAGAAGAATGATTCTTTCTGACACTGTAGAGCAGAGAGAGGAAGCACTGAAAGCTATCGGGGAGTTCCAGAAGGCTGACTTCAAGGCAATGTACGAAGCGTTGGAGGGTCGTCCTATGACAGTGCGTTATCTTGACCCGCCTCTTCATGAATTTGTTCCTACAGAGGAGGAAGATATCAAGGCACTAGCTTTGGATATGGGCCTTAGTGCCGAGGAGGTAAAAGCAAAATGTGACGCACTCCATGAGTTTAATCCTATGATGGGACACCGTGGCTGCCGTCTTGCCGTGACATATCCTGAAATAGCAAGAATGCAGACAAGAGCAGTTATTGAAGCTGCCATTGAGGTGTCTTGTGAAAAAGGATATGAAATCGTACCTGAGATTATGATTCCTTTGGTTGGAGAAGTTAAAGAGCTTAAGTATGTTAAAGACGTTGTAGTGGAAACTGCCGAAAAGGTCAAGAAGGAAAAGAACTCTGATATCACATATCACATCGGCACTATGATTGAGATTCCGAGAGCGGCACTTACGGCAGCTCAGATTGCACAGGAAGCTGACTTCTTCTCATTTGGTACAAATGACCTCACTCAGATGACTTTTGGCTTCTCAAGAGATGATGCCGGAAAGTTCCTGGACTCATACTATCAGGCAAAGATATACGAGTCAGATCCTTTTGCAAGACTTGACCAAACGGGTGTCGGTCAGCTTGTTTTGATGGCGGTTAAGAACGGAAGGGAAACGCGACCTGACTTAAAATGCGGTATCTGCGGAGAGCATGGCGGAGACCCAAGCTCAATAGAGTTCTGCCACAAGGCAGGTCTTGACTATGTAAGCTGTTCACCGTTCCGTGTGCCTATAGCAAGACTTGCAGCAGCACAGGCTGCTATTATGGACGGCAGAATTAAGTGATAATATACTTGCTTAAATGTAGAATTAATATTTGAAAAAAGCTCCGATTGCTGAAATTATTCAGTGAACGGAGCTTTTTCTTATTTTTATATCATTACACGATGAATAATAGAATGAAGTATTTATGCAAGGAGAGTTTTACCGGATGTAGAAATATGATATAATTATTTTTGAAAATCAGCAACATTCAGAAAATTTTTAAAAAAACCTATTGACTCCTACACAACGTAATAGTTTATTCTTATCTTACACGGAAGGAGAAAACAAATATGATGACAGTAAATGAAGTCAGTAAATTGACCGGAGTGAGTATACGCACTCTGCAATATTATGACAAAATAGGGCTTTTAAAGCCGGCAGAATATACGCAGGCAGGTTACAGGCTGTATGACGATACGGCTTTGGAAAAAATGCAGCAGATTTTGTTGTTTAAAGAGTTGGAGTTTTCTCTGAAGGAAATTAAGGAAATTATTTCCAGAAAGGATTTCGACAGAAATAAAGCATTAAAGCAGCAGATAGAGTTGCTTACGTTAAAGAAAGAACATCTGGAGAACCTGATTAATTTTGCCCGTGGAATAGAATTTATAGGAGTGAAGACAATGGATTTTTCAGCATTTGATACAAAGAAAATTGATGAATATTCAAAACGTGCCAAGGAGCAGTGGGGAAATTCAGAAGCCTACAGAGAGTTTGAAGAAAAGTCTAAAGACAGAACAAAAGAGGATGAACAGGATATTATGAAAGAGTTCATGAAGATATTTGCGGAGTTTGGAGAACTTAAGAGTATGCAGCCTGATGCCAAAGAAGTGCAGGAACAGGTTTGTAAGTTAAAAGATTATATAACAAAACATTTTTATAACTGCACGGATGATATTCTTATGTGTTTGGGAAAAATGTATGCCGGTGGCGGAGAATTTACACAGAATATAGACAGTGTAGGTGGCGAGGGTACGGCAGAATTTACGGCTGAGGCTATTCGCATTTACTGTAAAAGGTAAAAAAATAAAAAATCCCCCTGCGTAAGGTATTGCTTGTGACGCTGCGTAATGATGCATAATGGTGTCAAGGAGGTGAAAAGCTATGTCAAAATATACAACAGGAGAAATCGCAAAGCTATGTAAAGTATCGGTCAGGACTGTGCAGTACTATGACTCGCGAGGCATTCTTGTGCCGAGTGAACTTAGTGAGGGAGGAAGGCGTCTTTATTCTGAGGAAGACGTAAAGCGTATGGAAATCATCTGCTTCCTTAGAGAAATTGATTTGCCGATAAACAGCATAGGAGAACTTCTGGCACAGGAGAATCCTGAGGAGGTAATCACTATTTTGCTCGATGAGCAGGAGAAAGCGCTTCGCACGGAAATATCCGAGAAGCGTTCAAGACTTGATAAATTGGAGGACTTAAAGCATACTATCAAAAAGCTTGAGAATTTCTCGGTTGAATCTATTGGTGATGTAGCACATATTATGAAAAACAAGAAAAAGTTACGCAGACTTCGCACATTTATGCTTATTGCCGGTATTATTATGGATATTATTGAAATCGGCACGCTTGTATTGTGGATTCAAAAGGGTATCTGGTGGCCGTTTGCCGTCGGTATGTGTCTTGTTGTGGCAATCGGCATATGGATTTCGTACACATATTTTAAAAGTGTGGATTACATTTGTCCGCATTGTCATACGATATTCAAGCCTGATTTTAAACAGGCGTTTTGGGCAAAGCATACGCCACACACCAGAAAATTGACCTGTACTGCCTGCGGTTATCACGGATTTTGCGTGGAAACGTATGTAAAGGAGGAGACAGAAAATGAATAATGTTATGGATTTTTTACCGTTTCTTCTCCCGTTGATTATTATCGAATTTGGACCGTTTGGATATACGCTGCACCATATTTTAACGCATACAAAATACAAAAGAGGAAACCGTACCCTTTGGCTGGTGATTACCATTATCGGCATAAATTTTGTCGGTCCTATTCTGTACTTTCTTTTTGGAAAAGAGGACTAGACTATGGATATGCTGAAAATTACAAATTTAAAGAAAAGCTTTGGAAATAAGAAAGTTCTGTGCGGTCTGGATTTGTCTGTGCCGGAGCATAGCGTGACTGGCTTCATAGGAAGAAACGGAGTCGGAAAGACAACGACAATGAAGGCGGTACTGGGACTTCTTAGGGCAGATGATGGCGAAATATATGTGTCGGGCGAGCGTGTGGTTTACGGAGAGACGTCAACTAACCGCCATATCGGATATTTGCCCGATGTGCCAGAATTTTATCCTTTTATGACCCCACGAGAGTATCTTAAACTTTGCGGTGAGAGCTGCGGCATGAAAAAGGCAGACATTGAAGCACGGAGCGAAGAACTGCTAAGGCTTGTAGGGCTTTATGAAGAAAATCGACGCATAAAGGGCTTTTCACGAGGAATGAAGCAGCGTCTTGGAATAGCACAGGCACTCTTATGCCGTCCTAAATTGCTGATTTGTGACGAGCCTACTTCTGCTCTTGACCCTGTTGGAAGAAAGGAAATTCTTGATATTCTTATTTCGGTAAAAGAGCAGACAACGGTACTGCTTTCCACACATATTTTGTCGGATGTGGAGCGCATTTGTACGGACGTAGCATTTTTAAATGACGGAAAAATTGTTATGCAGGGCAAGGTTGACGGCCTTAAAAATATACGATATGCGGAAGAATTCAGATTGGAAACCGTGAGAGAAAAAGATACAAAAGTTTTTCTGGAAACATTTGAAAAGGTACGTCAGGCTGGTAAGGACACGCTCATTTTCTCAGGAGATGAGAGCAGGATGTTTGAGGTGATGAGCTATATAACAGAACATAAAATTCCCATACATAAGTTTGAACGTATAGAACCGACTATTGAATCTCTTTTTATGGAGGTGACGTCAAGATGAAATCGTTATATGCCTTTTTTAAAAAAGAAGTCCTGGAAAGCGCAAGAAGCGGCAAACTTACGATTCTAGGCATTATGTTTTTGCTTTTTGGTATTATGAATCCTGCGATTGCAAAAATGACCCCGTGGATGGCGGAGATTTTGTCTGATTCCCTTGAGGGAAGCGGTATATTGGTGACGGATGTTACGGTAAATGCTCTGACTTCATGGGCTCAGTTCTTTAAAAATATTCCTATGGCGTTAATTGTATTTGTTTTGATGTACAGCACTACATTTACAAAGGAATACAGCTTGGGAACGCTTGTACTCATTTTGACAAAGGGTCTTTCTCGACACAAGGTGGTAATTTCCAAAGCTGTTTTAATGTTAATTTTATGGACGGCCGGTTATTGGTTCTGTTTTGGAATTACATATGGGTATAATGCCTACTTCTGGGATAACGGTATTGCAGCAGGCCTTGTTCCTGCAGCATTTAACTGGTGGCTGTTCGGATTGTGGATAGTATGTCTTAATGTATTGTTTTCTGTATTGTTTAAAAGTAATGTCGGTGTACTTATGGGAACAGGCGGAAGTTTTGTGACATCTTATCTTATAGGGCTGTTCCCGAAAGCAGGTCAGTATGTACCTACCGCTTTAATGAAAAATGCGTTATTGCTAAATGGTGCAGAAAGTGCGGACATTTATGTAAAAGCAGTGATTGTGACGGCTGCCCTGTGTTTGATATGTCTGATTATAAGTGTTCCGATTATGAATAGAAAACAGATATGATTAGAAAAACAATATGAGTGAAAAAATATATGCAGGAAACTATATGTGTTTCCTGCATATGTCATTAATACAGCATTTATCGCAGTGTGGTGTGGTTCTGGCGGTACATATTTCTCTGCCGTGGTATACGAGTCTGTGGCAGAAGTCACTGCCTTCATCAGGAGGGATAAGCTTCCAGAGAGCCATCTCCACTTTTTTTGGTTCTTTTATGTTGTCAACAAGGCCCATACGGTTTACCAGACGGATGCAGTGAGTGTCTGTGACTATGGCAGGTTTGCCGTACACGTCTCCCATGATGAGATTGGCGCTTTTTCGTCCTACACCGGGAAGTCTAAGCAAATCCTCCATATTATCGGGAACCCTGTAATTAAAGACATCACGCAGCATTTTCATACATGCACTTATGTCTCTTGCCTTGCTGGCACCAAGCCCGCAAGGGTGAACGATTTTTTCAATTTCTTCAACAGGTGCGTCTGCCAAAGCGTCTATATCGGGAAATTTTTCGTAAAGTTTAGGAACTACCACATTTACACGGGCATCTGTGCACTGTGCGGCAAGCCTTACACTGATTAGAAGCTTCCATGCATCATTGTAATCAAGTGAGCAGGCTGCGTCAGGGTATTCCTTTTTGAGTCGTTCTATTATTTCTAAAGCAAGCTGTTTTTTGGTCATAAGTATCTTCATTCCTTACATTGTTTGCGGCATTATAGAGTAAATTTGCCGTTTGGTTACTTACAATCTTATCAAAAGGAGTAAGGAGTGTCAATAAATAATGTCAGCAAAAAAAGACTGCCAAAAGTATTTGAAATTACTTTCAGCAGTCCTTTTATATTTTAAATTGAAAGGAGAACTAGAAACCTACACAAGTTCCTTTAAGTGTAGCGCCTGTAATGTTGTTAGAGCCGTTCTTTGAAGTACAATCCTGAATGATTGCCTTGCCAAATGTTACTTCATAGCCAAGAGCAGAAGGTTTGCCCTTAAGAGGCCAGTTGTAGTTCTTGCCCTTGTTAGAGTCAGCAACACATTTCTTCATTGTAACAACACCGCTCTGGTTGTTTCTGTCAAATCCGTTTGCGTAGTTGCCCTTTGCAGTACAACCCTCTAAGTAGTGGTTGAGTGGATCAAGGTGAGCTTTAACGCCGCTTGTTTTGTTGTCAACGCCGCCCATCTTAAAGCCGTTTCCGTCACCCTTTATGCCGTTGCAAAGACCGTTATAGTTAGCATGGCAGTTGATAAGGGTAACAGCACCGTGAGCTGCATAGCAGTCCCAGCCGTCATCACTGTTGTACTCGGCAACACAGTTTTCAAAGTAGTTGCCTTCACCTGAATGAAGTTTTACGGCAAAACCGTCAGCATTTTCACCCTTAGGGTCAGCGTTGTGATGAGATGTACAGTTGTAGAATTTGTTGTTGGCACCGCCGTTGCTTACCTGGAAACCGGCATCTTCATTGTAGCAGCAGGTTACATACTTAAATGTGTTGTTAGAACCTGTTATATAGATACCGTTATCAGAAGCGTTCTTTACAGTGATGTTCTGAATTGTGCTTCCGTTTCCTGATATTGTGATACCACGTCCTGAGCTTCCTGATGTCTGTGAGAAATCAATTGTTGCGTTGTTCTTACCTGAGATATGAACACCTGCAGGAAGTGATACGGCACCTGATTTAACTGTACCGTCAATTACAATGGTAGTTCCTTTTGAAGCTTTCTTAATAGCGTCAGCAAGTGATGTACCACCGTTCTTTACAGTGATTGTGTTTCCTGAGCTTGAAGAACTTCCTGAAGAACTTGAGCTTCCTGAGCTTGAAGAACTGCCGGAAGAACTTGAACTGCTTGAGCTTGAAGAACTGCTAGAAGAACCGGAACTGCTTGAGCTTGAGTCTACCTGTATCTTATAGATATTGATACCACTGTTCGAAGAATAGAGGTATACATATCCTGCTGAACCTGAGTAAGAGAAAGACTGGGTAGATGCACTTGATTTAGCAGCAATCGTGCCGAGCTGTTTTCCGTTTGAATCAGCTACTACAAGATTACGAGTTGAGCTTCCGCTGCTCTTTAAGGTTACTTTAATAGTGCTTTTTCCTGATACAGGAACTTTTACCGCACGGTAAGAAGTAGAACCTGTGCCGTTAAGTGCAAGACAGTAGGTGTAAGAAGTTCCGTCAACCTTTACTGAATTGGACTTTACGCTCATAGTTTTTGAACTTGTTGCCACCAGAGTAAGATTATTTACCGTGGTAGTAGATTTAATGGTTCCAAGGCTCTTAAAACTACTGTCTTTAAAGTTCCAAGATACTGATGAAGACGCAGCCTTTGATGACAGTGACGCTGTCGATATTGCTACCGTACCTACAAGAACGAGAGCAGCAACTACAGACAGTACTTTTTTGATAGTTTTTTTCACTACAAAACCCTCCCAAGAATAGATTTTTGTTAAGGTACCCATATGACCTTCTCCTTAATCATACAGGACAACCAAGTTATATATTATATATATCATATTATATGAATAATTAGAATTGACGAAAAAACTAAAGATATATACATTGTTTTGTGAAAAATACACAAATCATAGTACTAAAGTAACAGTAAACAAATGCAAAATGCACAAAAATAAGCCATTGGTAACATTGAGAGAAAACTCAAATATATACCAATGGCTGTTATGGTTTTAAAGCTGCTTATCTGGAAGCATTTTCGTGTTCTGACTGTATGTCGGCATGAGCAGAAAGCATAGGCTTTTCGTCTTTGCCTTTGATAACTCTGTTGATATAGTTTCTTGTTATCCTGTATACGACAGGTGACAGGCATATGACGCCGATAAGGTTAGGAATAGCCATAAGACCGTTGAAGGTATCTGACAAATCCCAGGCAAGGCTTAAATCCATGGTTGCACCCATAACGATGAACAATACAAATATCATTTTGTATACATATGTAAATTTTGTTCCGAAAAGATATTCGCATGCCTTAGAACCATAGTGGCTCCATGCAAGTACCGTTGAAAATGCAAAAAGCAGAATTGACAGTGCTATAAACATAGGTCCGAAGCTTCCGAAGACCGTTGAAAATGCTTCTCCGACAAGAGTAGAACCCTCAGAGGCAGATAAAACCTCACCGGTATTAAGATCAAACAGTCCGGATGTAAGAAGAACAAGAGCAGTAAGCGTACATACTACAATGGTATCCGCGAATACTTCAAAGATACCCCACATACCCTGACGTACAGGCTCTTTTACATTGGAGTTGGAATGTACCATAACGGAAGAACCAAGGCCGGCTTCGTTAGAGAATACACCTCGTTTCATTCCCCATGTAAGTGCCATTTTAATACCTGAACCTACAATGCCGCCGCCTACCGCTTTCATAGCGAAAGCACCCTTGAAAATGGCTTTGAATACATCTGCTGTTGCACCTATATTTGCAAACCATATGACAAGTGCACCTGCAATATAAAGAAGTGCCATAAAAGGTACAAGCTTTTCCGTAACGGCTGCAATTCTTTTCAAGCCTCCAAGTATTACGAGACCTGCGATAAGCATAAGTACTACGCCTGTAACAACAGGAGGAATATTAAATGCGGACTTCATATTACCTGATATCGAATTAATCTGGCTCATATTTCCTATACCAAATGATGCAAGTATACAAAAGCATGAGAATACGGCGGCTAATATGGCAGCAATGGTTTTGCAGTGCTTCTTCGCACCAAGTCCGTCACGAAGGTAATACATGGCGCCTCCGCACCATTCGCCGTCCTTATTCTTCCGGCGGTAGTATATTCCCAGAACATTCTCTGAATAGTTAGTCATCATACCGACAAAGGCAACAACCCACATCCAGAAAATGGCTCCCGGACCACCACATATGAGAGCAGTGGATACACCTACGATATTTCCTGTTCCGATTGTGGCTGCCAGTGCCGTACAAAGAGACTGGAACTGTGAAATGGAACGGTCTTCCTTATCAGTGTGTTTTGTGATATGTTTGTCCGTGAATATTCCGCCGATGGTATTCTTAATCCAGTGGCCGATGTGTGATAACTGAAAACATTTGGTGAGTACGGTCATAAGAATTCCGGTTCCTACCAGAAGTATAAGCATGGGAACGCCCCATACGAAGTTGTTTACCGCCTCGTTAATCTTGCTAATAGTGTTAATCATATTTTCACTCGCTTTCGGGATAGTATTAAAAAAAGTGCCAAAGATAGTGTGGACACTCGTCTTTGAGCACTACTCTATTAATATCATAAAATGCTGCAAAAGTCAATTATATATCTTAAAAAGTATTTTCATTTATAAAAAAATGTAGTATAATAACAAAAGACATCGGGCACATATGCCGAAAAGGAGGAAGTTATGGAAGATAAGCGATACGCAGTGCTTATTGATGCGGAAAATGTTTCGCACAAGTATATTTCTTACATTTTAGATGAGATGACAAAGTATGGAGTAATTACTTATAAGAGGGCATATGGTGATTGGACAAGTGTTCATGTGGTAAAGTGGAAGAATGAGCTTTTGGAATATTCCATTGTTCCGATTCAGCAGTTTTCAAATACCATAGGAAAGAATGCATCTGATTCGGCACTTATTATAGATGCCATGGACATTCTCTATACGGGAAATGTGGACGGCTTCTGTATAGTTTCAAGTGACAGCGACTTTACAAGGCTGGCGAGCAGATTAAGAGAGTCCGGAATGGACGTTATCGGAATGGGCGAGTCAAAGACCCCAAGGGCATTTAAGGCAGCATGCACCATATTTACAAACCTTGACCTGATTGCAGGCGGTGATATGGGCGAGCAGGCTGAAGAGAGAGATACGGAAGCCGAATCGGAGACGGGAACAGAGGTATATCGCAACCGTTTTGCTGACGATGAGGATGAAGTTCTCGATATAGCTACCATAGAGAAAGACATTACGGCAATAATCTCAGAAAATGAAAACAAAGGCAAGGATACCTATCTTGGAGAGATAGGCAACAGACTTATCAAAAAGTATCCTGATTTTGATGTCCGCAATTACGGATACGCTTCACTCAATAAGTTCCTTGAGGAAGAAATCTTTTGCGTTGACCTCATAAGGGATGACAAGAGAGTAGTTGTAAGACTTAAGCCTCTTCCTAAGCAGGAACTTTTGGACTTTATAACGGCTACTGTTGCAAGCGGCG
The DNA here is from genome assembly GCA_945920185.1 of uncultured Eubacterium sp. GTDB lineage: Bacteria > Bacillota > Clostridia > Lachnospirales > Lachnospiraceae > CAMEJP01. Next base: position 11,505 of record CAMEJP010000051.1, read on the forward strand.
GAAGAAAGGGCATAGAACTTGGACTTCTTGGTCAGAAGATACATGAAGCTTTTGAAAATTTCCAGGTAAGCGACTACGGCTATACCAAGTTTGAGAAGTTTATAGAAGGCAGCACAAACTGTATGATTATAAAGGACGGACACGGAGGAAAGTCAGTTAAGAATGGCAAGGTCTAGTAACCAAAAATTAAAGCTGATGTATATTGCGGATTTGCTTTTGAAAAACAGCGATGAAGAAAATGTCTTTTCCATGGCGGATATTATATCGTATCTGGATTCAAACGGCATATCTGCCGAGAGGAAGGGCATATACAATGATATGGAGCTTTTGCGGCAGTTCGGACTGGATATTATATTCAGAAAGGAAGAACCTTCAGGCTATTACATAGGAAGCAGGGAGTTTGAACTGGCAGAACTTAAACTGCTTGTGGACGCTGTATGGTCATCAAAATTCATAACGGATAAGAAGTCAAAGGAGCTTATAAGGAAAATTAATTCTCTCACAAGCAAAGGAGAAGCACGCAAGCTTGAAAGACAGGTAGTCGTGGCGGGCCGAATAAAGTCTATGAACGAAAGTATTTACTATAATGTAGACAAGCTTCATGAGGCGATAGGCGGAAACCGTATGGTATCCTTCAAGTATTACGAGTGGCTTCCGAATAAGCATATGGAATACAGAAAGAACGGTGCAAGGTATCTTGTAAGCCCGTGGACCTTATACTGGTCTGATGAAAATTATTACCTGATAGCGTATGACCATATGGCAGAGCTTATCAAGTATTACCGCGTAGACAAGATGGATGACATAGAGATATGCAAAGGAAAGCGTCTTGGCAGGGAAGCATACGCTTCTCTGGTAAAGGGTGATTTTACAAGGACTACCTTCAATATGTTTGCAGGCAGGGAAGAGACGGTGACGCTTATTGCTGCAAATCGTCTGGCAGGCGTTATAATAGACCGTTTCGGAAAAGATGTGTTTATGCATCCGTATGATAAAACACATTTTAAGGCAAGCGTCTGTGTAAGTGTAAGCAATCAGTTTTTTGGCTGGCTTGCCGGTCTTTCCGGTGATGCTTATATAAGTTCACCGGAAAATGTTGCAGAGGAATTTAAACAATATCTTACTGATATACTGAAAAATTATCAGTGATATTTTTCTTGACAAATGATGTCATATATGGCAGAATAATTCATAAGTCAATAATTAAAGGCTGTGACGGGAAAAAGTAATCCGGCGTTTCAGGTACAGAGAGCTGTCGTGTGGTGCGAGACAGACCGTGAGCATCTGATGAATACATCCCTGAGCTTCGTACCGAAATTATATGTAGGCTACGACGTAGTGGCGCACGTTACAGGCGCACAGTGTATGAATGTACACTTAGTAAGGCAGAGCTTGCGAAGGCTCTGTGAATTAAGGTGGTAACACGGGAATATATCTCGTCCTTTTTACAAGGGCGAGTTTTTTATTGTGTAAATATCATTGGAGACTCCCCTGTAACAGATAATAATATTTGAGCCGATGGCTCAAGAACGGAGGAAAAAGGAAAATGACAGTTTATGACGAATTGGTTGCAAGAGGACTTATTGCACAGGTAACAGACGAAGAAGAGATTAAGGAACTTATCAACAACGGTAAGGCAGTATTTTACATTGGCTTTGACCCTACCGCAGACAGCCTTCATGTGGGACATTTTATGGCGCTCTGTCTTATGAAAAGACTTCAGATGGCAGGAAACAAGCCGATAGCACTTATAGGCGGCGGTACGGCTATGATTGGCGATCCGTCAGGAAGAACCGATATGCGCCAGATGATGACAGTGGAAACTATACAGCATAACTGCGACTGCTTCAAGGATCAGATGAGCAGATTTATCGATTTTTCGGATGGTAAGGCGCTTATGGTAAATAATGCCGACTGGCTTATGAACCTTAATTACATTGATGTTCTCCGCGAGGTAGGACCTCATTTCAGCGTAAACAGAATGCTTACGGCAGAGTGCTACAAGCAGAGAATGGAAAGAGGATTAAGCTTCCTTGAATTTAACTATATGATTATGCAGAGCTATGATTTCTATGCATTATTCCAGAAATACGGCTGCAATATGCAGTTTGGCGGCGATGACCAGTGGAGCAATATGCTTGGCGGTACGGAACTCATAAGAAGAAAACTAGGCAAGGATGCATACGCCATGACGATTACGCTTCTTCTTAACTCAGAGGGAAAGAAGATGGGAAAGACGCAGTCAGGTGCCGTGTGGCTTGACCCTAAGAAAACTTCTCCGTATGACTTCTTCCAGTACTGGAGAAATGTAGCTGACGCAGACGTTATCAAATGTCTTAAGATGCTTACATTCCTTCCTTTAGAGGAGATAGAAGCCATGGAAAAATGGGAAGGCAGCGAACTCAACAAGGCAAAGGAAATTCTTGCGTTTGAGCTTACAAAACTTGTACACGGCGAAGAAGAGGCAACAAAAGCACTTGATGCAGCCAGAGCACTTTTTGCAGGCGGTGCTGCGGCAGAAATTCCTACAACACATCTTTCAGAAGAAGATTTTACTGACGGCAGCATAGACATCATAACCATGCTTACAAAGGCAGGTCTTGTGCCGACACGTTCAGAAGGCAGACGTGCCGTGGAGCAGGGCGGAGTAAGCGTAAATGACGAAAAGGTTACGGATTTCAAGGCTGTATTCGATATGTCTGCTTTTGAAGGCGAAGGTCTTGTGGTAAAGCGAGGCAAGAAGAATTTTAACAGAATATGTATGTAAAAATATTTTATTGACAAATATCCAATTTATGCTATTATAGATTTAAGCGCGTATGCGTGTTAAATCAGTGCATAGTTTTTCAGAATATTATGCGAATATATATCAGACCTAGCGTTTTTGACGTGAAAGGCTCATCGGACAGGGCTGGTCGCTGCCGTTTGTGGGAGATTCCCACGTTTGTTGAAAAAAGTTAAAACTTATGGGTTTTAGCTGATTTTATGAGTTGGTTACTTTACAACCAGTGCTGGAAGCACACCACTTGTGAAAGTTCAATGAAAGAGTAGTAAAAGTATATTTGCTAAATAGACTCTGAAAATGATATAGAATGTTTTTATCGATATCTTATGTTGAATGAAAAGTAGTGTTGCTGACACTACTTTTCTTTTTTAATATCAAAAACATTAAGATGGAGATTGAGATGGATTTAGAAAGACAAAAGGAAACACCAATATTTTCAGCATTGGAGAGGTTTCGCAGACAAAGAGTAGTGCCTTTTGACGTTCCGGGGCATAAGAGAGGAAGAGGAAATCCGGAGCTTGTAGAGCTTCTCGGCGAGCGTTGCGTAGGCATAGACGTGAATTCAATGAAGCCGCTTGACAACCTGTGTCATCCCGTATCTGTCATAAAGGAGGCAGAGGAACTTGTGGCGGACGCATTTGGGGTAGCACACGCATTTCTTATGGTGGGAGGTACTACTTCAAGCGTACAGGGCATGGTGCTTTCAGCCTGCAAGGCGGGAGATAAAATTATCCTTCCGAGAAATGTGCATAAGAGTGCGATAAATGCTCTGGTGCTTTGCGGTGCGATACCCGTGTACATAGACCCTAAAGTAGACAAAAGGCTTGGTATTCCGCTTGGAATGGAGGTTGCCGACGTAAGGCGTGCCATGGAGGAAAACAGGGACGCCAAGGCGATTTTTATAAATAATCCTACATATTACGGAATATGTTCAGACTTAAAGGCACTTGTGGAGCTGGCACATGAATTTGGCATGCTTGCCCTTGTTGACGAGGCGCACGGAACACATCTTTACTTTAACGATAAGCTTCCATGCTCTGCGATGGCAGCAGGAGCAGATATGGCGGCGGTTTCAATGCACAAATCGGG
>CAMEJP010000052.1 GCA_945920185.1 uncultured Eubacterium sp.
AATACTTCTTCACATAGCCGTATGCAGTCTTATCGGCAAGAGTACCTATGGTACCCGCCTTAAAGGTCTGACCCTTTCCGAATATTACTTCGGTATATGCGTGAGCCTTAGCCTGATATTCTCCCGAAAAGTTAAGGTCAATATCCGGCTCTTTATCGCCGTTAAAGCCAAGAAATGTTTCAAAAGGTATGTCAAAGCCTTCCTTTTTGAGAGGCGTGCCGCACACAGGACACAGCTTATCGGGCATATCACAGCCCGCACCGCCCGCATACTGCTTTACTTCATCAGAATCAAAATCACTGTAAAAGCATTTCGGACACAGATAATGAGGACTCAAAGGATTAACTTCCGTGATACCTGCCATGGTAGCGGCAAATGAAGAACCTACCGAACCTCTTGAACCTACAAGATATCCGTCTTCGTTTGACTTCCACACCAGCTTCTGCGCTATGATGTACATAACCGAATAGCCGTTTGAAATAATAGAATTCAGTTCCCTTTCAAGTCTGTCCGTTACCACAGGAGGAAGGTTCTCTCCATACATTTCGTGTGCTTTTTTATAGCATATATCCCTCAAATCCTGGTCTGAATTTTCGATAACCGGAGGGCATTTGTCAGGACGTACAGGTTCTATCTTGTTGCAAAGCTCCGCTATCCTGTTGGTGTTTTCCACAACCACCTCATACGCAAGTTCCTCGCCGAGATAATCAAACTCTTTTAACATTTCCTCCGTTGTCCTGTAATACAGCGGTGCCTGATTATCGCAGTCCTCAAATCCCTTTCCTGCCATAATCACGCGCCTGTATATTTCATCCTCAGGCTCTATAAAATGTGCGTCACATGTAGCCACCACAGGCTTATTAAACTTCCTGCCAAGCTCTATAATGTGCCTGTTTATGTCCTGAAGTTCCTCCACGGAATTTATGGAATACTTATCGGAATTTACCATAAACATATTGTTTCCGATAGGCTGTATTTCAAGATAATCATAAAAATTTACAAGCCTTGCAATCTCTGCATCGTCCGCGCCGCGCAGTATTGCCTGATAAAGCTCGCCCGCCTCACATGCCGAACCTATCAGTATGCCTTCCCTGTACTTTTGCAGCTCGCTCTTTGGTATTCTCGGATGTCTGTTGTAGTAAGTAAGATGTGATTCCGATACAAGCCTGTACATATTTACTCTTCCGACATCAGACGTACAAAGCATAATGACATGGTGCGAAGGAAGCTTTCTGATTGTTTCCACGTCAAGCTCACTGAGTTTGTTTACTTCGTCAAGATTTTCTACATCCCTTGCCTTTAAAAGTTCCAAAAGCTTAAGATAAATGTATGCCGTTGCAGTAGCGTCATCAACCGCTCTGTGATGATTTTCAAGGCTTATGTTAAAATGTTTTGCCACAGTATCAAGCTTGTACTTTCCGAGAGTAGGCACAAGTATTCTGGTAAGTGCCACTGTATCAAGATATGTAGGCTCAAATTCAAGGTCGAGCTGTTTTGACTTAGCCCTGATAAAGCTGACATCAAAATCGGCATTGTGTGCAACGAGCGACGAACCTTCACAGAATTTAAGGAACTTAGGAAGAAGTGTTTCTATGCTTTCTGCATCCGCCACCATCGCATCGGTAATGCTTGTAAGCTCTGTTATTCTGTACGGTATGGATATTTTAGGATTGACAAATTCAGAAAATGTGTCAATCACCTTTCCATTCTCTATCTTTACCGCACCGATTTCTATAATTCTGTCCGTAAAAGGATTAAAGCCTGTCGTTTCAAGGTCAAATACGACATATGAGCTGTCAAGGCTCTGACCTTTGGAGTTACTTACTACCTCTTTGAGGTCATCAACAAGGTAACCCTCAAGACCGTATATAATCTTAAAGTCAAATTCCTTACCTTCTTTTTTATAGCTTTTTTCCATATCTCTCACGATATGAAAAGCTTCGGTAAAGCCCTGAACCGCTCCGTGGTCGGTTATTGCAAGAGCCTTATGTCCCCACTTTACGGCAAGCTTAATAAGAGTCTTTATGTCACATATACCGTCCATATCACTCATTTTAGTATGACAGTGAAGCTCTACACGCTTATTTTGAGAATTGTCCATACGGCCGACACGATTGTCAGCAGACTTTTTAATTCCCGTTACGGAGCCTATGGTCATTTCATGTTCAAACTTATCAAGCATGGCCACACCGCAGACTTTCACAAAGCTGCCTTCTTTAAGATTGGCTTCAAGTTCCGGAAGCTGTTCATTTTTTACAAAAATCTTGCACATAATTGTGTCGGAAAAATCCGTGATGGCAAACGTAACAAGAGTCTTTTCGTTTCTAAGCTCACGTTTATCATATTTTCTTATCTGACCGTCTATTACTACCTCTGAATTTTCTCCCTCGATAGAGCTGATTTTTACAATTTTATCCTCGAATGGTCTTCCGTATATGACATCCTTGTCATCAAGTTTTCGTGAAACCCACTGTTTCTGTTTTTCACGCTGTTTCTCTTTTTCCTGGTTTTTCTGTATTTTCTCCTCTTCGGCTTTCTTTACTTCCTGCTGTCTTTCCTTGTTAGCCGCAATTATTCTTGCTATTTCATCGGCAAATACAGAATTTCTTTCATCCTCGTTATCTTCTTCCTGTGATTCAAGCCATTTACACGAAACGTTAACATTAAAGCCGCACCTTATATTAAATATATTGCTTATGATATTGCGAAGTTCGGTAAGCCTGTCCTTTGCTATGATATTTTCCTCAACGACAAGCTGTAACTCATTGTCCGACAGAAACTTAAGCTCAGAATTTTTGAAAATGTTATATATGACCTTTGAATAGTTTTCCAACTCCGTAAGTACGCTGTCTTTGTATTCCTCCCACATGCTTTTCGGCGTATATCGATCTGCTATGTCAAATCTTTCTATAATCTTAACCTTTGTCTTGTCAAAAAATATCTGCTTTTGTATTTCCTTTTCAATCTTGAAAATGTGACGTTTATGTATGAGCTTTTTTGTCCTTACAAACACCTTAATAAGTGTTTTAGCTGAGGTGGCAGACATTTTGTCAACCGTTGCCTCAGCCATAAGATTCTGCTCGTCACCATATAACTGTAATGAAGGAAATACCTTAAAAAATGCTGTTTCCATTACATACATCTCCAAATTTTACTGCCAGTTATCAAGTTCTTCCTTGAGGGTATTAAGAAGCTCGCTCTCAGGAACTTTCTTAACAATCCTGCCCTTCTTTATAAGAACGCCTTCGCCACAACCTCCGGCTATTCCTATATCAGCCTCTTTCGCTTCTCCCGGTCCGTTTACCACACATCCCATAACAGCCACCTTTATGTCAAGGTTATAATTATCAAGCAATGCTTCCGTTCTGCGTGCAAGGTCTATGAGGTCTATCTGTGTTCTTCCGCAGGTAGGACATGATACAAGCTCTATACCGCCCTTTCTGAGTCCGAGTGTTTTCAGTATAAGCTTTGCCGCCTTTACTTCATTTACCGGATCATCCGTAAGGGAAACCCTTATAGTGTCTCCAATGCCCTTATAAAGCATAATTCCAAGTCCTATTGAAGACTTTATGCTGCCTGCAAATACGGTACCTGACTCAGTAATGCCTATATGAAGCGGATAATTTGTCTTCTCTGACAATATTTCATGAGCCTCTATGCACATAAGCACATCTGATGATTTTATGCTTATAACCATATTGTCATATCCGCAGTCTTCAATAATTTTCACCTTGTCAAGTGCGCTTTCCACAAGTCCCTGTGCTGTCACTTTTCCGTACTTTTCCACAATTTCCTTTTCAAGAGAACCGGAATTAACGCCTACCCTTATAGGTATGTTTCTTTCTTTTGCAGCAGCCACAACTGCCTTAATTCTCTCGATTGTGCCTATATTTCCGGGATTTATGCGAATTTTATCCGCACCGTTTTCAATGGCGGCTATTGCAAGCCTGTAATCAAAATGTATATCAGCAACAAGAGGTATGCTTATCTGCTTTTTTATCTCCTTTAGTGCTTTTGCTGCCTCCATGGTAGGGACTGCACATCTTATAATGTCACAGCCTGCACGGGCAAGCTCATTTATCTGTTTTACAGTAGCCGCAACATCCTCAGTCTTTGTATTTGTCATAGACTGTATAAGTATCGGATTGCCGCCTCCGATGACTCTGTCTCCAATATACACTGCTTTAGTATTCTTCACGGAATATCCTCCTAACTAAAGAAAACATTTCTTATATCATTAAACATTATAATTACCATCAGTACCATAAGAAGTGCCATGCCCACAAAATGTACCATGCCTTCCTTTTCCCTTGCAATCGGTTTGCCGCGTACTGCCTCAATCAGAAGAAATACAAGACGACCTCCGTCAAGTGCCGGAATAGGCAGAAGATTCATAACTCCGAGATTTGCGCTCAAAAGTACGATAAGATAAAGCAGATTAAGAATCACATAAAGCGTGCCGTCTTCTTTGCTTGATTCCACGGTGTTGCTTATCACATTTACTATTCCTACCGGGCCTGCTATATCCTTTGACGTAACCTGACCCGCAAAAAGCATATGGAAGCTGTCAAATACGGTAGCTATGCTGTAACGCACCTGAGAAGCCGAATATTTAAGAGTAGTCCATGCATTTCCTTTGACATATGGACTGTATACTACCATACCGGTTTCTACTTCCTCATATTCAGTCAGTATAGGTGTAACCTTAACTTCCACCGTATTTCCGTCTCTTAACAGCGTAAACGTACATTCAGCGCCTTCTTTTTCGCTCATAAAAGTTCCGACATCCGAGGTGTTTTTTACCTCTTTGCCGTTTATCTTTTTGATTACGTCATTGACTTTGATTCCGGCGTCCTTTGCAGGTCCGTCAGAAACCTCTGCAATGGTTACGGGTTCGCCCTGAATGGTTATTCCGACTCTGTAAGCAGTCTTTGTAACCTTATTCGGCACCAGAGTAGTCTTATACTTTTTGCCGTCTCTTACATAAGTTATATTCATTGTCTTTTCAGGATAGACAAGTCTGTAAGTGCTGTATTCCGTATCAAAAGAAATGGTTCTTCCGTTTATTTTTGTAATTACGTCTCCCTCTCTTATGCCCGCCTCATATGCAATGGAATCTTCTTCGACACTGTATACCTTTGCCGGCGAATATCCGAGTCTTCCGATGATGATTACGGCAAATACAAATGCAAGAAGAAAATTAAATATCGGTCCTGCGGCAATTATTGATATTCTTGCCCATACTGATTTATTTTCAAAGGACCTTGTTTCATCCAGCTTTTCGTCGCTTGTCTCGTCATCAACATCACCCTGCATTACACATGCACCGCCAAACGGCAGAAGTTTAAGACAATAATCTGTTTCCTTGGTTCTTATACCGCAAAGTCTTGGTCCGAGTCCTATGGAAAATTCTTTTACCCTGACACCGTTTGCCTTGGCAACTATAAAATGGCCGAACTCATGTACAATTATCATAATGCTCAAAGCTAAAATCGCAAGAACAATATTCACATTACCACCTGCTTTCTACTAACTCATATACATTTTTCTCTGTTTCAAGTATTGTTTCAATATCGGGGTTCTCCTTAAACGCTATGTTTTTAAGAGAATGCTCGATAATATCTATAATATCCAGGTATCCTATTTTTCTGTCAAGAAATTTGCTTACCGCAATTTCATTTGCCGCATTGTAGACGGTAGGAGCGTTTCCGCCTTTTCTTCCTACCTCGTATGCCAAGGCAAGACCTCTGAAGGTATCCATATCGGGTGCTTCAAAGGTAAGCTCCTTTAAGGCATAGAAATCAAGCCTTTTTGAATTGAGATACTTTCTTTCGGGATAGAACAGGGCATACTGTATGGGAAGTCTCATATCAGGACTGCCCAGCTGAGCCATAACGCCTCCGTCCTCATATTCTACCATTGAGTGGATAACACTCTGCGGATGAACCACAACCTGTACCTTATCGAGAGGCACATCAAAAAGCCAGCGTGCTTCCATAACCTCCAGGCCTTTATTTACCATGGTTGAAGAATCAATGGTAATCTTTCTTCCCATAGCCCAGTTAGGATGTTTAAGAGCATCCTCGACACGGATATTCTTAAGTTCATCAGCTTTTCTGCCTCTGAACGGACCTCCTGAAGCGGTAAGAAGTATCTTACTAATCTTATTACCCTTTTCGCCGTTTAATGATTGAAATATGGCACTATGCTCACTGTCAACAGGAAGTATCTTTATTCCATACTCTTTTGCAAGAGGCATAATTATATGTCCTGCCGTAACGAGAGTTTCTTTGTTTGCAAGGGCAATGTCCTTTTTGGATTTAATAGCCTCAACAGTAGGAAGTATTCCCATCATTCCGACCACAGCCGTCACTACTATGTCTGCCTCCGGCATTGTGGCGGCTTCAATAAGTCCATCCATACCGCATCTTATTTTAACATCCATATCGGCAAGTGCCGTCTTTATCTGTGAAAGACAGCTTTCATCCTTAACGCACACAAGCTTTGGTTTAAACTCTCTCACCTGTTCTTCCAGAAGCGATACATTTGTTCCTGCACACAAAGCCGTTATGTTAAGGTCCTGTCTGTTGTTTCTCACTACATCAAGCGTCTGTGTTCCTATTGAGCCTGTAGAACCTAAAACTGATATATTTTTCATCTTTTCTCCATTCCGAAGCATTAGCGCTGTCAAGCATATCTTGTTATAAAAAGCGGATATATACATATCCGCCCAAATTCTAAAGAATAGTATTCAAAAATTCTATAAGGTAATATACCACAGGTGCGGTAAATATAACGCTGTCATATCGGTCAAGTATTCCTCCATGACCCGGAATAAGTTTCCCGTAATCCTTAATTCCGTAATTTCTCTTGATAGCCGATGCCGACAAATCTCCGACAACCGACAATGCCGCTCCCACTGCCGAAACAATGGCAAAAAGCAATACGGAATTTTCAAGTCCATCTATAAATCGTCCGGCAAAAGCTCCGTAAACAGCTCCTACAACCGCACTTCCTATTATTCCGCCGAACAATCCTTCAAAGGACTTCTTCGGGCTAAGATTAGGCGTCATCTTATGATTCCCTTTACGACCCAATGTAATTCCCGTAAAATAAGCAAATGTATCATTTATCCACGAGCATATATATATGAGCCATACCAGATATATTCCGCCGTTAAGTTCTCTTACTCTGAAAATATACGAAATCATAACCGCAAGGTATATAATTCCGAAATATGTAAGCATAACTTCATTCGCCTTATATTTAGGATACCTCGCCACATATACAAACATCACAGCCATAAAACCTGCAACAATTGCCGCAAGACCATACTCTGTTCTGTCAAAATACACTCCTGCATAGTAAAGCATGGCAGTTATGTATCCGACTATACCAAGCATATCTTTATGAACATTTACAAGTCTGTACAGTTCCATCATACCGATAAGTGAAATTACCATACATACGGCAAACAAAACCGGTCCGCCAAAAAGGTGTGATGCCAAAGTAACCACTGCCAGCACAATACCGCTCAAAATCCTAGTTTTCATATAAATCCTACCTTAAATGTCTATTCGTCATTTCTTTTGCCAAATCTTCTGTCACGACTGTTGTATACTTTTATTGCCTCAATCAGATCGTCCTTTGAAAAATCAGGCCATAGAACCTCCGGGAAATAAAATTCCGTATATGCAAGCTGCCATGGCAAAAAATTAGAGGTTCTCTGTTCTCCGCTTGTTCTTATAAGCAAATCAGGGTCAGGTATGCCATATGTATCGAGATAACTCTCTACAAGAGCTTCATCTATGCCATCAGGCTTTACTTTTCCTAAAGCGACATCATCGGCAATCTTTCTTACCGCCCTTGTCAGCTCATCTCTTCCGCCGTAATTAAGCGCTATGGTGAAGTTAAGTCCGTCATGGTCGCAAGAAGCCTTTTCAAGCTCATCTATTTTGGCTGCTATATCGGGGCTGAGTCTGCTTCTCTCTCCGATACATCTTACCTTCATATGATTTTTTCTGGCATTTTTTATACAGTCTTCGAGGTAATTACGCAATATTTTCATAAGTGCGTCTACCTCATCCTTTGGTCTGTTCCAGTTTTCAGTGGAAAATGCATATACGGTAACGTACTTAACGCCCAAATCATAAGCATTTCTGCACATTTCCTCAACTGCCTTGGCACCCTTGTTATGACCTGCATTCTTAGGAAGCATTCTCTTCTTTGCCCATCTTCCGTTACCGTCAAGAATAATTGCTATATGTTGCGGAATCTTCAGTCCAAGCTTTTCATTATACACATCCATATTTACACCGTCATAATTTCCTTAGTCTTAGCTTCAACAGCCTTGTCAATACCATCGATGTATTTATCGGTAGCCTTCTGAATCTTATCTTCCAAGTCTTTTAATTCATCCTCAGAAATCTCATTTGCCTTGTTTGCCTTTTTCATGGCGTCATTAGCGTCACGTCTTACGTTTCTGACTGCAACCTTAGCATTTTCACCCTTTTTCTTAATGTCCTTTGCTATTTCCTTACGTCTGTCCTCTGTCAGTTCAGGGAATATAAGACGTATAACCTTTCCGTCGTTATTAGGTGTGATTCCTATATCAGAACACATAATTGCCTTTTCTATCTCTTTAATCAGGTTGCTTTCCCATGGCTGTATCTGAATCATTCTTGCTTCAGGGACAGAAATGTTTGCAACACTCTGCAATGGTGTAGGTGTTCCGTAATACTCTACTTTTAATTTGTCTAAAATATGCGGATTTGCTCTTCCTGCCCTTATGGTTGTGAAATCCTCATTCAGCGCTTCGAGCGCCTTTTCCATCTTTACTTCAAATTCTTTAATGTCTGCCATTTCCTGGTCCTCCTATAATTATACAGTCACGTATGTACCTGTAAATTTTCCTTTCATAGCGTTTATAATGCTGTTTTCTTCATCAAGTGAAAATACCATAAGCGGCATTTTATTTTCCATACACATAACCGAAGCGGTCATATCTATAACCTGCAGCTTCTTTGCAATTACCTCGTCAAAACTTATGGTGTCATACTTCTTTGCCATAGGATTTGTCTTAGGGTCGCTGTCATATACGCCGTCAATTGATTTTGCAAGAAGTATTGCGTCTGCATCAAGTTCTATTGCCCTGAGCACTATTCCGGTATCCGTTGAAAAATAAGGATGTCCGGTACCTCCGGCAAAGAAAACCACCATTCCTCTTGCAAAATATTTATTTGCCCTGTCCTTTGAAAAAAGCTTTGTCATTGAGCCGCACTCAAAAGGTGTAAGTATGCTTGTGGAAAGACCCACTGACCTGAATATCTCCGAAACATATATACAGTTCATAACCGTTGCCAGCATTCCTATCTGATCGGCTTTGGTACGGTCAATATTCTCGCTTGAACGGCCTCTCCAATAGTTGCCGCCTCCGATGACTATTCCGACTTCCTTTCCGTCAGACACAATCTCCTTAACCTGATTAGCTATGGCTGTTACCTTTTCCTCGTCATAACCTGACTTATCAGGCTTTGCAAGAGCTTCTCCGCTTAGCTTTAACATAATACGCTTTATGTCTTTCATGCTTTCATAATACCTCACATTCTTATTTTTTCTAATAATTGGTTGACAATATCTGCTGAACCGGTTTTACGTTTACATCAAGTGCTTTCAGGGTATAACCCTCATCAAGCATACGCTTTATGACGCTTTCAAGTGCTACCATGGTGGATGTCTTACTTGACGAATCATGCATAAGCACCACTGATTCATCATATGTACCTAAATCGTTGAATATATTTGCTTCTATCTGCGACGGCGGCACAAATGAAAATGACGCGTCTCCCGATGACACATTCCAGTCAAAATAGACTATTCCCTGTGCGTTAAGATAACGTATACAATCTGACCTGTCCATATTTCCAAGCGTAGACGAAGAGCCTCCCGGAAATCTGTAAATATTGGAAGTATATCCCGTAAGATTGTATATATAATCCCGCATAGACTGCACATCTGCGGCAAATGAATCCAAATCGGAATATACCACATTGTAATCATGACAGTAGGAATGAATAGCTATGGTATGTCCTCTGTCCACGATTTCTTTATATATATCTTCGTAAGAGTCATCCAATGCGGCAACAACAAAAAATGTAGCCTTTACATTATATTTGTCAAGAATATCAAGTACTATTCTTGTGTTATTGCTTGGTCCGTCATCAAAGGTAAGATATACCGTCTTGCCCTCGCCCGGCTTTTTAACTGCCTCGCCTGTCTGCTGTGTCGACGTGTCCGCATTACTGCCTTGTGTGGCAGATGAAACGCTCTCTGAGGCATTCTGTTTTGAAGGTTCAGTTTTGTCTTCCCCATTAACACCGGAAGTATTTTCAGTACTGATTAGACTTTCCTGTTCACTTGCTTTATGAAGTCCCGCCACTTCCCTTTTAAGAGAGGAAACGCTCACGAGTGTAAATATATTAACAAGCAATAGCAAAACTGCAAGAACTGTTATAACAATACTTTTTACGTTATCATTGTGCAAATTCGCATCCTGTACTTTCGCATCCTGCACTTTCACATTCTGTACTTTCGTATTCTGTATTTTGGAGTTCTGTACTGTCCCATTCTTCCTGTTAGAATTATGTTTTTTACCCATTTTAATTTCCTCATATCAAAAACTTTCAGAAAAGATTATACCACAAGGACAAATGATTGTAAAGGAAATGTGCTTTTCTCCTGTTCTACTTTTTTATCAGAATGTCTACCGTATGTCCGCTTGCCCCCATAAGGTCACCTCTCTCACAGGTAGCAAGATGATATCCTATATAAGCTGAAAATTCTTCTTCGCTCAATGTGTTAAGGTATGTTCTTATATAATTGGCAGCGCCGTCCGCAGCCACTATCTGAAGTCTTGTAAGGCCTGCATTTTCATTAAGCTTTTCTATGTCTTCAAGCCGCAAAAAACTGTACAGCGGATTTGCCTTGTCAGTACAGTGATAATTTTCATCAAGCATACCGCTTTCAAGTGCCTCAAGTATATGTTTTTCCTTTATGGCGTATGTTATAAAGCTGTACTCATTCATTATATACGCCACAAGAATAATTCCGTTTTCACGGGTGACACGCTTCGCCTCTCTCAAAGCCTTAAGCTTATCTTCTTCGTTATGAAGGTGGTACATCGGTCCGAATAAAAGCGTCAAATCAAAGGTATTGTCGGCAAAACGCTTGAGATTGCAGGCATTTCCCTGATACGCATGCACCGTGCCGCATTTTTTCTTAAGAATACCAAGATTATGTCTGACAAGCTCCACCGCAGTTACATCATACCCCTCTGACGCCAGAGGAATTGAATATCCTCCTGTAGCGGCACCGATATCAAGTATCCTGATATCAGCCTTATTTTTTCCGGTTTCAAGCGCAATCTCATCAAGATACTTGTGTATATATTTCATCGAAGTGATAAACTCCACCTGACCGTGACGGCTGCTAAGCCTTTTATCCTCGTTAAACTTGTTGTAGTATTGTTCAAGTTCTGTCATCCTGCAAATACCTCATATTCTGTCACGCCGCTCACCGTTTCACCATCTATCTGCAAAGGCGAAGGCCTGTCAAATTCCACTTTAATGTGATGTCCCTCCATTACGGTAACTATATCCTTGTATTTTGTATGATTTCCCGCATATATCTTAGGAAATACGGACAATGCCCTGAGCTTTCCGACATTATGTACTACCACAAGCGATACCGTACCCTGAGGATTGTTTCTCATCTGTTCAGGTGCAATCTTAATTCCGCCGCCATAATATCTGCCGTTCATGGAAGGTGCCATAAGACAGTCGCTAAAATACATCACTTTGCCGTCAACCTCTATTCTGGCATTTGTATTTTTATAATCATACAAAAGTCCCTGAAGTGCTATGAGCGAATAGTTTATCCTCTTTCTTGATTTTGCCTTGAGTTCATCGCCCTTTTCACAACAGTATCCGTCAAGTCCAAATCCTATGTCATTAAGAAAATAAT
Source organism: uncultured Eubacterium sp. (assembly GCA_945920185.1). Lineage (GTDB taxonomy): Bacteria > Bacillota > Clostridia > Lachnospirales > Lachnospiraceae > CAMEJP01. The sequence continues at coordinate 12,022 of CAMEJP010000052.1, forward strand.
ACTCCTTACCCTTAATAAATGCTTTAGGAAGTTTTTTGATAAACGGATTTAAAAGCACAAAATCCCCTTCAAAGGAAGCAGCCACATCCCTTGCAAAATCATTTCCACAGCCGGATTTAAAGCATTGAATTTTCACATTTTTCTGAATATCGTAAATATCATTTACAAAACGGTTAATTGTACCGTCGCCGCCGCAAATGATTATCTCATCGGTTTCCGAAAGGCTCATGTAGAGCTTTCTTACATTTATTTTTGTAATATCATAAAATTTTTTTCTGCCTTCAAGTTTCTTTAATCCGGCAGCGTCCTTTCGTCCATGTCCATTGTCGGACAGCGGATTAAACAAAATGTATATCATACGTACCTCGGTTTCTTAATTAAAGTTTCCTAATCAAAATGTCTTATATAGTTGTAAGAACATCTATTATATTCTTCGGATTGTTCCAAGGTTCTTCCCAGAACCAGTCATTTAGCATCGCCATATTTTCCTCACAATGCTCAATTTCTTTAGAAAACAGGTAAAATATATCGATAATCCTGTCCTCAGAAGCCTTCTGTTTACTTACAAGTTCCTCTGTAAGAAGCACTGAAAATGCCATAAAAGCACATTTGCTGTATATCTCACCGTCAAATATTACTTTCATAAAATACCTTAGTATGAGATATACAAGAAAATTTTCATACCTGTATTCCTCGCAAAACGCGCCTTTCGTATCAGCCTGCCTTGCTTCATTCACAAGATTTACCCATTTAGGACTTATGTAGTCAAGGCGTTCAAGAAATGTGTAAATCATGTTTATAAATTGTTCTTTGTATGTTTTATCTGCTGCTTTATTGAAGGAAGCAATAACTTTTTCAAGATATTTTTCATCAGAGAAATCATATGCTGTCTCTTCAAGCCCTTCGCAATCATTTTCATCAACAGCCATCTGCATTCTTGAACCCAGAACAATCAATAGACCTAGCCTTTCGTGTATGGAATACTTTCTGTTCTGGGCAATAAATACCGCAACCTCACGAAGCGATAGCACAGTCTGAAACATTGTGTCTTCGCAATAATCAGTGGTATCAGGCTTTTCATCAATATCCCATTCCTCGTAAGAGACAGCCTCTTTATGATTAAGAATCAGCCTTGCCACCTCAGGGCATGATATGGAAAGCCCCATTTCACGAAGCGAGCCAAACTCGTCTCCGATTCTTGGATAATTGGCACACAGTGCGCACTGTGCTTCTTCTCCCAAATCTATATACATCCGGCAAAGATTCTTTTCATTGAGAAATGCACAACGTCCGTTTTCATTCAGCTTAAAACAAGGCTTACCTTCATCGTTTATCACTATATTATTTCTAATCTCTTCACCCGTCTTACCTTCAAGGCTCAAAAATCTCTTATAAGCGTCATCATCAATCTCAATAACCCAGCCTACGCAGCAGGTATCAGGACATTTATCTCCGAGACACTTAAATTTATTATAATAATCAGGCACTCTGACTTTCATAATTTCCTATCCTTCCGAATAATGCTATATCGTTCTTAGTGTATCACAAAATTTCAGAAAAGACAATGAGGGATAGCATACAAAAAGCGTATCTGTCAATAATGACAAATACGCCTTTTGTGACCTTTGGGGGAGATAATTTTTACTTGGAAAAATACACCAAAAATGCATCTTCAAGGTTAGGTTCCGTAGGCTCTGCCTCATCAAACGGCTTAGTATCGCTTATGATTCTAAGCTCGTATCCATCCTCACGTTCCCTCATGTTTGATACCTTATAATTACTCACGATATTTTCTGCCTGCGAGTAATCATCCGCCTTATACAGATATACCTTATTCTTAATTGCATCTATAAATTCCTGCGGCTTATCGCACAGCGTTACCCTGCCGTCCTTTACAAGAAGCATTGTCTTTGCGATACTCTCCACATCCGGTATGATGTGGGTCGCAAGTATTACTATTCTTGTGGAAGCTATCTGCGTTATTATATTTCTAAAACGTATTCTTTCATTAGGGTCAAGTCCTGCAGTAGGTTCATCAAGTATCATAAGCTGCGGCTCATTAAGGAGTGCCTGCGCTATGCCCAGACGCTGCTTCATACCGCCCGAGAAAGTTCCTATCTTTTTTCTTCTCACATCCGTAAGCTGCACCATCTCAAGAAGCTTATCCGCCTTTGCCTTAGCCTCCTTTTTCTTAATACCCTTAAGGCTTGCCATATACACTAAGAAATCATCTGCACGGAAGTTATTGTAGAAGTTAGGCATCTGCGGCATATATCCGACATAATCATAGTATTTGCTGCCAAGCTTATTCACATTTGTTCCGTTAAAGCTTACGCTTCCCTTTTCAGGATATATAAGCCTGAGTATATTCTTAATCAGAGTTGTTTTTCCTGCACCGTTAGAGCCAAGAAGTGCCACAACACCATCAGTTATGGTAAAGGTGACATCATCAAGAACCACCTTATCCTTATAACTGCAACGCACATTTTCAAGTTTAAGTTCTGCCATAATTTTAGTATTATACTTTTCTCTTCGCTATTTTCATCAAAATATTTACGAGATAAAGTCATTACGCCATCCTTGTATTCTTGTAACGAATAATCACCGGTAACCAAAATCTTTTTTTTGCCGTCCTTATATTCAAATATATTTTGATTGGTAATTACTATAAGTTTTCCATCGCTTATCAGATATCTGTACGGGTAAGTAGTTTTATCGTCCCATGATAACGGCTTAAAGTAAACACATACACCAAATACTGTAATCTTAGTAGATCTGTTCTCATGTTTATATATTTCCGTAGTTATATCCTTGCTGACATCATAGGAAAAAAATCCATATTCATTTCCGTAATATATGAGATTCTTATCTATATAGATATCTGTTACAAAGGCGCTATCTTTATTAGGTGCATTAAACACCTCCCTGCTTTTACCGGTTTCCTTATCGGTAATTATATATTTATGCATTTCCAAATCATATCTAAGATAATAGTCATCCAGCTCATATTCATAAATATTGTCATAACCTCCACAATAATAATCCTTATCCGGCAGGGTATAATCATTTTTTTTATAACTGTTAAGGTATTTAACACATACTATAACTATTATCAATGTTGGATCTATATTAAAAAAGTGGACACACAAAGTAACTATACATTATAATTAAGT
>CAMEJP010000053.1 GCA_945920185.1 uncultured Eubacterium sp.
ATATTGCACTTAACTTCATATCCCATTTCACGTATCTTTCCGGCAATTATCTGCTCTATTCCGGCAGATTTTGCCTGAACGCTTCCGCTCTTTACAGGAAGTGTATTTCTTCCTCTCATGGCAAATTCAAGGAAACCTTTAAGTCCCTCTATGCCTGCCGCACTGCTTCGTGATAAGTCAAGCTGCTCCGGTCTTATGGTTGAATATACCTGCATTTCCTTTCGTGAACGTGATATGGCTACGTTCAGGCGCCTCCAGCCTCCGTCCCTGTTAAGAGGTCCGAAATTCATAGAGACATTTCCATCCTTATCCGGTCCGTAACATATTGAAAACAAAATTACATCTCGCTCATCACCCTGAACATTTTCAAGGTTCTTGATAAAGATAGGTTCGTGCATCTGTGCCGCTATTGTTTCCAGTTCAGGCTCTTTTACAAAAGCATCATTCAGCAAATCTTCTATAAGATTTTGCTGTACAACGCTGAATGTAACTACACCTATGCTGTCCTTTCTAAGCTGCTCATCCTTAAGACGCCTTGTAATCTCTGCCACGATTGCCTCTGCTTCAGCGCGGTTTTGCTTGGTCTTTCCTTTATCGTAACAGCCGTCCACCTGAAACCATTTAACTTCTGACTCAAGATCATTAGGTGACGGAAATGTATACAGTTTATTGTCATAATATTTAGCATTACTGTATGCAATAAGGCTCTCATGCCTTGAACGGTAATGCCACAGTAAATGTCTTTGTGGCATTGAAATTGCAAGACAATCGTCAAGAACGCTCTCCAAATCCTCTTTATCCTCATTTTCCTCATCCACAATATTTGTGGAGAAAAAGCTTGTAGGAGGAAGCTGTTTAGGATCGCCTACCACAATCAGGTTCTCGCCTCTTGCAATGGCTCCTACCGCTTCACTTGTAGGAAGCTGCGATGCCTCATCAAATATAACTAAATCAAACTTAGGAAACGACGGATCTATGTACTGTGCCACAGACATAGGGCTCATAAGCATGCACGGGCATATTCTTCTTAGCAGAGTCTTTATGCTGTCAAACAGCTTTCGTATTGACATGGAACGTCCGCCGCTCTTTATAGCCTTCTGCAATATTCCTACTTCTGAAGAACCCGCAATACCTCCTGTGGTATTTGGTATCTTTTCGGAAAGTCTTGCCACAAGTTCTTTGATTGTAAGCTCCTGTGACTCCTTATCAAGTTCTTCAAATCTTTTTATGCTTTCTTCAAACTGTGCGCCTGAGAAAGAAACAAGTACAGGGCTCTCGTCTATGGTCTTTGTAATTATTGCTGAGAGTAATCCTGCTTCAAAGCATGGATACACATCCTCATTTGTGACATTTCCGAAATAATAGCTGTTGGTAACATTAGAAAGCCCCATAGCTTTAAGCTGTTCAAGCTGCCTTAATACTACCGTCCATTCTTTCAGTTTTATCACATTTTCCTTTATGCCAAGAATAGCGTCCTTTGTAGCAGAAAGCCACTTGCCACTTCCTTTTAAATCTTCACAGACAAATTTATAATTTGCCACAAAAGCGTTGTGCATACTCATAAAGTCTTCAAATACGCTTATAAATGTATCTGCCGCAGTTTTAAATCCCTGCTTATCCGATGCAGCCTTTTTAGCGACATTTTGCTTACAGTTATCGCTAATCTTTATGCCTGACAGCATATCCGAATACATCTTCGCAGTATCATAAGCAGTCTTTAGAACACCGTAATCCGTATTTTCACCAATCCAATGTTCAGAAAATACCTGGCTTAACACTTCAGCCTGACTTTTTACCCTGTCAATCGTATCGTGATATTCTATTAGCACATCATAATAGTTTTCAAGATTTGTAACGCTTATGGCTGAAGGATTTTTAGCCAAAACCGCAAGTTCTTTTACGTATTTTTTCTCACCCATGGATTTGGCAAGAAACCACTTTGTTTCATTTTCTTTAAAAGCAGCCTTTCTGGCACGTACATCAATAGCAAGTACTGCTGCATCAAAAGCGTTTAAAATGCTGTTAAGCTGTGATGAAGCGCTTATTCCGTCATTCAAAGCGGCTTCTGTATATTTCTTCTTATCATCCGAAAGTGATTTATATACATCCGGTGAAAGCATAACGGAAACCTTTTGCATAAAGCTTAAGATTTCAGCCAGTCCTCTGTAATCCTCATATGAAAATGCACCGTCTGACTCCAGGTATTCAAGAATGTCATTGTAGGCATTGAAAAGTCCGTCCGCTTTGCTTACATATGTATCTATATCCTCAGTAAGCTTTTGGCGAAGTTCCATAGAATATGAGGAATTCTGATAACGCAGAAACGGACTGTTTTTGGTTTCACCAAATTCCTTACCCGCAGCCACCAGAAGCCTTACTGCCTCCTGCCATTTCGAGTGAGTATCCGATACCATATCCGTAACCGCTTCTTTTGTGAATTTTATTCTGTCTTTGTAGACTTCAAAACCTTCATACATGGCTATGGCATCATAAAGTGACATTCCGAAATTTCTCTGCCTGTGAAGTTCTGTAACAAAATCATTAAGTGACTTTCGGACCTCCAAAAGTCTTTGTGCCTCGGCGGCATAATCCTCAGGCTTCTTAATTCTGCCCACATCAAGTGTCTTATCAAGCTGATTAAGCACTGCCCTTTTTTGAGCTTTGTTTGAATGAAGTTCAAGGCAAAACGGACCAAGTCCCAGCTTTTCCAGACGGTTTTTAACTACATTTAACGCTGCCTGCTTCTCAGCCACAAAAAGAACGCTCTTTCCGTTATACAAAGCATTGGCAATCATATTTGTTATGGTCTGTGATTTACCTGTTCCCGGCGGTCCATGCAGCACAAGACTCTGGCCTTTTCCGGCTTCGCATATGGCAAGAAGCTGTGAGGAATCTGCACTTGTCGGAATTGCAGTATCCATCGGCGATACCTGCTCATCTATATTTTCCTGTGTATATCCTGTCTCCTCAGGCTCCCACATCATTTTACCTTCCATAAGACTTGCCACAATCTTATTGGTCTTAAGGTCTTCTGTTCTGTTTCTTATGTCGTTCCACATAATAAACTGGCTGAAAGAAAACAGACCTATAAAGCACATATCTTCAATTTCCCAGTTTTTCTTTGCCATAACAGCCTGACGTATTATCTGGAATACCTGCGGAATGTCAACACCACTTTCATCTGACGGCAAAGGATCAAGCCCTGTAATGTCAATACCGAAATTTTGTCTTAACATTTCAAGCATGGTTATATTCATCTGTGTATCTTCGTCACGTACCCTGATGGTATACGCCCTTGAAGCCGACTTTTTTACCAAATCTATCGGCACAAGTACCAAAGGAGCATACCTTGCCTTCTCGCTCAGATCAGTCTCATACCATCTTAGAAATCCCAACGCCAGATAAAGCGTATTGCAACCGTTTTCTTCAAAGCTTTGCTTTGCCTGTCTTGCAATGTTCTTCAATGCTGTTTCCATTGCTTCATCATCAAGAAATGTACATATTCTGTTATTCTTAAATTCGTTGCCTGCCACCGTTTCTATCAAGGCAGAGTCATTTTCAAGTTCGTAAAGTCTTGCATCCTTTATCTTTGCATTAAATTCAAACGGCTTCTTTACCAGCTTAAATTCTCCGCCTCTTACAAGTTCATCCTCAACTGTAGCTATATTAGCCGTAATAAGCTGAATGGTATTTTTGGTAGCTCTGAAATTAAGAAGCTGATTGCGAAGAGAAAGATCAAGAAGCTTTCTCTCCCACATCATCTGCTTGGTCATCTCTTTCCCTAAAGCGGTAAATTCTCTGTGATTAATATCCTTTGGAGCAGATGTTATCATACTTTCATCTGCCGCATCATAATCGGCGACAAATTTTCCGTTTTCATCAATACGTACCGGAATAGGGTGCACTCCGCCCGCACGGCTTCTTGCCACATCCACTGCCATAATATAATCTTCCGGTTTGGAAAGGTGTATACCTGCATCCTTTTCCGCACTGTCAAAGCTTACTCCCTTTCCTGCCGTAAAATCGGTACACTCCACTACCGATATGGCGTCAATACCCGAAGCCATACGTTTTAAAATATAAGTTTCATCATCAATAATCGTATCAGCAGAATTTTCATCACAAAGATAACAGCCTGCAAAGGCATGACCTTTGACAAACACTATCAAAGGTTTTAACCCCACTGCTTCAATACAGCTTGCATAAAGAAGTGCAAGGTCCAGACATGTACCGCATTTCTGCTCCAGAACAGTATGCGGAAGTCTTATCCTCTGACCTGTTGTTTCAAAACTTGCAGGAGGCACGCTGTAAGCTATGCCTTCCTCCTGAAGTGCGGCATATATGGCTCCCATCTGCTTCTTTACGGTATCAGGATTCTGCGTCTGGTAACCTGTGAAAGACGGTGATGAAATCCACTCATTAAGATATTTTCCCGCACTGTTTAAAACCCTTGCCACTGCCGGATGATTCGGAGTCACAAAGGCACTTATAAGTTCCGGAAACACTTTTATTCCCGGCCACTGATCATAAGGCAGAAGTTCTATCTCATCATCATATGCTCCGATAATCTCTTCACCTTTTAAAATCTCTATATGTAATGCCCCCACCACTTTTTCCGTAAGTGATAACAGATAATCAGGCAGAAGCATAAGTTTAACAGGAGATAATTCTACCGGCTCATTCGGATTAAGCAGAGAAAAATTCTGCGTATACTCTGCCGCAAATTCAGGATTGACAGTAAGTCTAAGCAATACATTTTCAACAGGCTTATCGGTCAGATTGGTAAGATGAATATTCCTGATTGCAGCAATGTGATTCTGCTGCATGGCAAAATTGATAGTTTTATTATACTCACAGTCAATTTTCACACTATGGAATTCACTCTTGGTTTCTTTAAGTTCCTCCATATTTTTCTCGTCCTCCGTTACAAATATTTGATATGATTTATTGTAACATTTTTTACCACATTTTACTAGCAATACTTTATCAATACTCTGTTAAGTCTGTCAATTACGGGTACGGTAAGTATAAGCAGAAAAAGAAATGTCGCCGCAGCACGTATCAAATCAAACACTATTCCCGACATATAATAAGGTATCAGTGACTCTATGCCGGCAATTTCCCCTGCCATAAATGCCGTACCTGAATTCATTATACCGCCATATATAACTACGGAGGATACAAAGCCATATATTGACAACAAAAGCACTACGGCAGGAGAAGGCTTCTTTCTGCCAAATATAATGCCTGCCACAAATCCCACCATTCCCATTGCAAACATCTGCCAAGGCGTCCAAGGACCCTGTCCGAAATATATATTTGACACAAGCATTGTTGTGCTTCCGATAAAGAATCCTGCATTTGCTCCAAATGCCATTCCTCCGAGAATAACCATCGCCGTTACGGGCTTAAATTCAGGCAGCATATAGAACAATACCCTTGACGCTATGGCAAGTGCCACAAATACTGCTATAAGAACAAGCTCTCTTGCTCCCCTCTTTTTCTTTTCAAATGTCATATACACAGGTATCATACATTCAAGAATTATAAGAAGTGATATAAAAAGATACTTTCTATCCTGAAGGAAATTCATTCCGACATATATGGTAAATGGAATTGCCACCAAAAATATAAGCAACGAAATCATAACCAAAAAAACTGATGTGGCAGCATTTTTATCTCTGACGGAATGTTCTTTACACTGTTTTTGGCATGTATCGTCATTTACCTTACCACACGTCTCATCACTTATCCGTCTTGATTCATTTAAAGTCCGGTGTTCTCCTTCACTGTCATTTTTTTTATCACAGAAAGCATTTTCATCATCTTTTTTTACTTCAACTTTGAAAGAGTTTATTATATCCTCTGATGTCACAACATTTTCAAGAATATTTCTGCTCATCCTGCCTGCCGCAGTAGTATAAAAGCTGTTGTTTAAAAAGAATTTTCTTCGTTCCTCTACCGATACTGCCTTTCCGTCAAAAAACATGGCGCATCTGTCGGCATGTCCGGCGACAAATTCCAAATCATGACTTACCATAACAACTGTCATTCCCCTGCTTATAAGTCCGTTAAGAATATCAGCCAGTTCCTGCTTTAACACCTCGTCAAGTCCTCTGGTCGGCTCGTCAAGGAGCAAAATATCCGGCTCAGTCAATAGTACCTTAACTATGGCACTTCTCATAAGTTCACCGCCCGAAAGGTCATATGAGTGCTTGTCTTTAAGATGTGTTATGGAAAATTTATCCATAAGTTCTATTACCTTTTCCCTGTCATTGCAGACATCAAGCATATCCTCAAACACGGTTTTTCTTACAAAGAGATATTTAACATTTTGAGGAAGCAGCGCCGTTTTGCCGTTTACGGTTACTTTTCCTGACTGTGGCTTTTTTATGCCCGATATGATGCTCAACATAGTGCTTTTTCCCGAACCGTTTCCGCCGACAAGAGCAAACCACTCACCATGCCTTACGTCAAGAGCCGTACCTTTAAGCACATCCTTATCTTTCGGACTGTATCTGTACCATATTTCTGACAGCCTGACAACAGATTTATCCGAAAGGACACACGAATCGCTCTCGACTTTTGTTTTCGTGTGAGTGCCTGCATAATCTCTCAAAAAACTCCTGCCCTGCGCTACCGATATGGGAACATTTTCATATTCAGGCATAAGTTTTGCCCATACCCTGACAGGCACCGGAAGCATAGAAAACATTTGACTGTCTTGCTCTCTAAGCTGACGGCATACTGCCTTTGGAGTGTCAAAGCACACAAGTCTGCCATCATCAAGACAAATTACCCTGTCGCACATTTCAAATACATTTTCCAACCTGTGCTCGCTCATAATAACAGTTATGCCAAGTTCAGAATTAATCCTGTGAAGCATATTCAAAAAATCTTCTGCCGCTATCGGGTCCAATTCACTTGTCGGCTCATCAAGTATAAGCACCTGAGGCTGCATGACAAGCACCGATGCAAGCGTAAGAAGCTGGCATTGACCTCCAGAAAGATTACTGACAGGCTCATCAAACCATTCCTGTATTCCGAAAAAATGTGATACCTCCGCCACTCTGCGCCTTATCGTATCATTGTCACATCCTATGTTTTCAAGTCCAATAGCAAGCTCATGCCATACTTTATCCGTATCCACCTGCTCCCTTGCTGACTGACACACATAACCTATGTATCCTGCTGCTTCCCTGCCTTCATACTCATCAACAGGTCTTCCTAAAAAGAGGCACTCTCCCGACAGTGTACCCGACGGTCTAAGAATACTTTTTAACTGCTTTAAGAATGTACTCTTGCCACTTCCGGAAGCACCGCACACCACAATAAATTCACCTTCCTCTATTGAAAGTGAAATATCCTTAAGTGCCTGTGTCCTGTCCGGATATTCAAATGACAAATGTTTTATCTCATATATTTTCATAAGTCTTAAGCTTCTCCTTTAATTCAATAAGCATCGGCATAACAACGGTAATTCCGAATAAAATATATGCAAGCAGGGAAGGTATATCCGTCGTGCCTCCTAAAATCATGGGATAATAGTAAAAATTCAGCCTGTCCGTAACGTATCCGTAAATATTTACGGCAGCGGCAAGTACCATAAACAGTACAGCATAAATATCCTTCTTTTCAAAGCTGTATAATGCAAAGGCTGTTCTTTTTCCCGTACCGTATCCCCTTTGTTTCATGGAATCAGAGGTTATGACTGCACTCTCCATTGAAAGAGTAATCATCATTCCAAACAGGTGAATTTTGTTTTTAAGTTTATCCGTCAGGTTTTCTTTAGCAAAACCTTTCAGAGCCTTCTGTGCCTCATTCATCCGGCGAAGATTATCCATAAATCGCGGCACAAACCCCAAAGCCATAGAGATGACAAGTGAGGAGTGCGGTATAATTTTTCCAAATATATACATATACTTATCTCCCGTAAAAACTGCATTTATACAAAAGCACCACAAAACAGCCGCCCCCAGACGTATTCCCTGAAACATTCCGTATACGGCAGCTTCAAGAGTTATGGGATTACCGTTTTCAAGATAAAACAATATGGTAACACCTCTATGATTAAACAAAAGATTTATAACGGCTACAAAAAGCGCGACAAAAAACACTCCTCCCGACAGCTTAAAAACCGTTTTCATTCCATACAGAATATACAAATACAGTAATGCTCCTGCAAGTGATATTCCCACCATATACGGATTGGATGTAAACATCGTGAATATGAGTACCGCAGAAAAATATATTAAATTTGTAATCGGATGATATTTTTCAAAGGAATTGTATGTTTTTGGTCTCACTATGCTGTCCTTTCTTAATCTTCTTTATCGTCTACTTTACGTCCCTGCCTAAGTCACAGGTGTATACCCATTTTATCACATCTTTGTCATTTACGGGATACTCGCTCGAAGAACAATCCGCAAATACACCATTTACACTGTACATCCATCCCGACAGGCTTCCGCAGTCAAACTCATATATATTGCCTATTCCTTCTATGTATGCGGTGTTATAAACGGGAGTGTATGATGCCTCCAGATGTATGTTATTTTCTCTGCACACACGCTTCAATATCGAAAATACCGTATCATTTTCCTGTATATCCACCCTGATTTCATTAAGTACCATTCCGTCATTCGGGATAACGGATTTCTTGCTTTTGTCAAGCCTATCCATATTGCTTAATATGGTATTACAGCTTATTGATACCGTACAGTATGGTACTTTTCGTGTATCACTTTCAGTTTCCTTATTGATTTCGGATGATGGCTCTGAAGGCTTTTCTACAACTGACAGACTGCTTTCACTCTCCGTTTCAGTATGTTTGTCTGTTTCATCCTGCTTTGTGTCTGTAGCTTTTGTATTTTCCGAAGTGTTAAGAATTGTATCGGTATCTGAATCAGCTTCTCCGACAATATTTGAAACAACATCAGAGAAAGTCTCTGATGTTGTTCTGTATGATGAGGTATTGCCGTCTTTATTTTCTAATTTTCCGCCGCTAAGGTAAGCAGCAATAAGTACCACTGATATTAAAACTATTCCTGCCAGTTTAGCGGCATTCTTTTTAAGCCAAGTTTTCATTGTTACCTCACATTCAAAATTGTGACAAAATTTTAAAGTTTTCCTTCTCTTTTTCCGTTTTTATGTGCTGTCAGAATAATTGCACACATCATACAGATAATTATGACATATAACATCGGCTCTGCGCTGTCAGATGTCTGAGGAGGCAAAGGCTTCCCGCTTTCCGAAGAATTTCCATTATCCTTTTCTGAAGAATCTTTGTCCGGCTTTTCGTATACGGGATTTATCTTTATGTCTGCATCTGACATGTCAAACAGCACATTTTTTCCTGACTGCATTCTGTAATATGCCGTCATGGCAAGCATAGCCTGCTCCGTAGCCATGGCATCAGCATTGGTGCCGTAAATGTGGGCAAACTTACCCTCACCGACATAAAAGCCTATCAGACCGTCCATAACAGAATTGCTTTCCTTGATAAAACGCTCGTCCGTAACAGGGTCTATGCCCAATGTCGTAAGTGCTATTATAACCTGTGCAGTCGTTTCGGCATTAGAAGCCGTACCAAAGCTGCCGTCTCTGTTCTGAACATTTGAAAGTGCTTCAATGGCATTTGAAATCGCTGCTTTTATTTTATCATTTCCTGCATAACTGCTGCCATTGCCGGTATTAACATCCGCGTATGGCGAAAGCGCCGTTATTGCCATAGCTGTAATATCTATGTCGTAATCCTCTCCGTTTGACGAAAACAATCCGCTGTCAAGCTGATGCTGCAATATGAAATCTATAAGTCTGTCTCTCACATTTGCATCAAGTTCATAAGAAGCACTGTCTGCTGCAATAAGAGCCCACACGGCTCCGTTTACGCCCTGTTTTGTAACATAATCATAGTCATTAAGCGGTGCATACAAATTGTAACCATTCATATTTGACGGGTCATAACCCAATGCGTTAAGTGCAAGTATCACTCTTGAATTTTCCGTTGACTTTACGGCACTCAGCTTATCATTATCCTTTTCAAACAGAAGGTCAGTGACAAGTTTAAAATAGTCCTGTCCGTATGAGCTTGCTTTTTCGCCGTAATCACTTCTTAACATACCTATAAGCAGCCATTCGCCGCCTACGGAAGCATTTGCAGGCATCCCAAGAGAATTAAGATAATCTGCCGTATTTTCGTATATTTCACGAAGATTTGCCGATTCCGCCATACTTTCCGTAATCATAGTGAACACATATATTTCAGGCTCGCTGCGACCATTCTGAACTATCACTCTGAATTTCTTTCCGTCTGATGATTTTGTAACAGTCGTTTTGTTTCCTGTAGTCACTTTGGCACTCTCATTATAAGATATTCTTGTACTGTTCACATATATATTGTCCGTATCGTCAGCACCTACAACAGACACCTTTACCGTGTCTGAAGCACCTACATATACTTCATATTCGTATTTGCCCGGTACTAATTCACAATCTGACACTTCGCCGTTATCGTCAGAAATTATTATGCCTGTTATCTTATCAGTCTTTCCAACAGCTTCCTCCTGCCTTACGGTTCTCACAACCTGCGATACCTCGGTAGATTTTTCGCCAAATGCGCCTGCATAAATGTTTGAAGCCGTAGCCACCTTTATGTAATGGATTCCATTTTCAAAATGTACAGGATTACCGTCCTCATCTACCGCCCACGCGATATCAAAGCCGCAGGATGCCGCATTTTGTGCATAAGGATTAACGTCAGCTCCTATGGTACCATTCACAAAATAATCCGCATATCCGAAAGCAACCTTTCCTGACATCGTTGCTGTTGTGCCGTCACCTGAAACGCTTCCGTCCATTGACTTTAAAAGCACACCTCTAAGGATAACGCTATCTTTCAAAGCAAGTTCATTCATATAGTATATGCTCTGCTTCGGCCAGTTAAAGGATTTGCCGCCTGAATTACCCAGACTGTCAGTCCATGTGGTCTTGCCGTCTTCTGTTTTTTTGTATATGACGGCATAATCGGTAACCGTTGTATCATCATAGTGGTTAGAGCCTGCAAGGGCATACCATTTTTCTCCGTCCTCCGATACATACACCTGTCCCGGCTCCGCTGCGCTTGTGCCGTTTGAAAAGCTGTTGCCATACACATAGAAATCCACACCGTAAGCATTATTCGGGTCATCAGTTATGGCATTTTCATAATAATAAGTAATGTATCCTCCGAAATTGCCGAGAGATTTTAGACTTCCTGCAAGTGTTGTTTCCGGACTGCTTCCGTAAGTTGCATTTGTATACTGAGAGTCTATCGCAAAATAATCAACCACCCTGTCAGGGACATCATATTTACTCTTCTTTAAAGCCTTTACGGTATATTTGTTTACAAGACCGTTAGAGCCTGTTATCTCTATTGTCTGATTTGCGGTTTTAAGAAGCAGTTCATAAACTCCGTTCTCATCAGGCGTAAGTGCATTTCCGGAAACCAAAACTCCGGCTCCCTCTGTTACCGTAAATTTAAGCGTAGGTAGTTCATCGCCATTTTCTATAACTACTGCATAGGAATACATATCAGTGCTAAATTCAGGATAAAAGTCACCATATTGCGTAGACGCCGTCAACATATTCGCACTGTCGAGGCTTTCTTCAATTTTTACAACATTAAGAGAATACAATGTGCCCTGCGAAGAAGCTCTCGTAAAGCCATATACTCTGTACTCGTCATCAGACACAATGATTATGCTTATATCTTTTGACTTATCTTCTCCAAAAACTATCTCCTCTGTATATCCGCCGTTTGTAACTTCATATACTTTATCGCCCGCATTTACCTGAATGTGTGCGTAATTTGTGGCGGCAGTCAGCTTAAGTCTAAAGCTCTTTGCATCCTCATACAGATATGTCCTGTAAGAAAATGTATTTGAGGCAACTGACGTACCTGACTCCTCTCCGTCAACCAGCTTTATCATCGTACCTTCTTTGTTGCCGTTATAGAGAGTATCATGAAGCTCTCTTCCGATGACCTCTGCACTTATTCCAGATGTTGCCTTTATTGTACTTGTTGTATCATAAGGGCGGTTCACATTGAAGATGTAAGTGGTGGTATTAGAAGCGTTTTGCCTGTCTGTAAGTTCCACTCTAAGCGTAGTTCTGCCAAATCCAAAGTCGGTAAGCCGAAGCTGTTTTCCGCTTGTAAGCTCTGTATGTCTTTCTTCACCATACATATCCGTATAATGCGCCGTTGCAGTATATTTGTCCGAGTCAAACACAGTGTCATTTGTAAATGTAAATGCCGACACTGAATAACTCTTAAAATCCACATCATAGCTTAAAGTTTTCTTTGAAAATGTAGTTCCTGTCGTCCAATTGGCAAAGGATGTTTTTAAAAGTTCGATGTTATCAAAATACGGTCTGTCAGTATCGTCAGGAATGACAGTCACTTCACAGTAAGGAAGCACTATCGGAGCACCGTAATTTCCCTCAAATCCGTTTGCCGTAAGCATATATGTTCCCGGCTCGTCAAATGTAAGGATAACATCTCCGTCTGCGCCTACAAGGCACTCTTCACCGCTGTCACTAAGAATTGCTTCGCCAAGACTTCCGTCAGGCATAACCTTGTGTAACGTGATATAGCCGTCTGCACCGTTAATATTTTCTGCAACAGGCTTGCTGCCGTATGCACTCATACACATAAATCCTTTAAGTGTAAGTGTAACAGGTGTTCCCGCACTTACCGTTACACAAGCCTTGTCAAAATATGTAAAGTAATCAAGATAATAGCTTGTATCCTGATAGAAGAAGAAATCTATCTTATCACCGTCTGCTATTCTTGCCGTATTTACCATATATCCGGTTGTTCCATATATACCTTCAATGCCGTCATTAGGCATTGAATTATTCACAAAAAATGAGCTTGAAGCAGCATCCAATCCAAATGCTTTTTCAAGATAACCGTATTCACTTACACTAAGATAATTCTTTGCCGTATCCTTTGTAAAGCTGTCACCATACTTTGCTTTATGAACCGCAACCAAAGCATCTAATACGGTAGGTGCTTCAACACTGTCACCATTATGGTCTGTTTCAGGCATAGTATAACCATATTCCTCAGCAAGACCGTCCCTCACCTTAAAGTGTATGCCCGGATTATACAAAAATGCCCCTTCGTATCCTGCATACATAGTTACTTCGGCACTCTTTACCTTATCATCTGCTATATTTATAACATATACGGTTTCCAAAGCTCCTGCATTTGCAGTTGGCCATGCACTGTTTCCGACTCCTATATAGATCTTATCGCCTGCACTTACCTTAATGGTATCCTGCGCTCTGAAGCCGCTTTCCGAAACTGTCGGTGTGTATTTGTTCTTATATATCCTGACCTGAAAATTCCTGTTGTATGCTTTTGGAGTAACCGTAATGCTGTCACTTCCGTCAGGCAGCGCTAATGTATACTCTAATACATCGGACTTAAATGTTTTATCAAGTCTTCCGTCACTTACCGAAAGACCTGTAAGGAATGTGGTATTGTCATTCCAGTAGCTTCCTATGTCGCTTCCCCAGCTACCTGTATACTCTATCGCAATGATATCTCCTGCTTTAAGGCTTCCGTCAGAAACAGCATAGCTTTCCATACCTCTATCCATAAACCAGTCGTTCAAAGTAATCATATAGCCGCTGGATGCGGTGTAATCATATTCGGAAAGCCCCGAAACACTTGTAATATATCCTGCTTCAAGACCTTCTACCGCTATATCCGCTTCCTCCATAGCCGTCCTGATAACAGTTTTCATAGTGGAGGTATTATCCGCTTTTACATATGTATCTAACAGAACCCCTTCCCACGGAGCACCATTTTCCACAGAATAAACTTCATTTTTTACAAGCACTCTTATGACTGTATCGGCAATATTTGTTCCGTCATCCGCCTTGACATCTGCCGCTTTTGCAAAAGGTATGCCTGTCACCAGCAAAATCAACGTAAGTATTAAACTCAATATCCTTACGCTATAGTTGTTTCTCTTTTTCATTTTGCTTTCTTTCCTTCCTTTTTTCCTGTCTTAATTCTTTTTTTGTGGGTCTTGTCTTTTCTTTAAGCCCGCACTTTTCCAATGCTCTTGGCCACGGTCCAAGCTTCTGCTTGATAAAACATACCTCTTCAGGAGAAAAATCTTCTTTCTTCGGAATCCTTCCAAGTTCATCAAACTTTTTTGTCATCATGTCCATAGCTAAGGCACTTTTTGGGTCTTCAATAATTTTATTCAAATAAAAAAGCCTCCTTTACTAAAATGTAAAGAAAGCACAACTATTAACAGAACACCACCTGAATATGTAAAAGCTGTGAACCTGATTATAAGTACTCAAAATGTGTATCACATTTTCACTTTCAGGCACACAAAATACACGCAGCATTCCTTTTGTATATAGTTGCACAGCTTCTTGTCCAAGTTAGCATCACTTACAGTATGCGGGTGTATTCTGACTTTGCCATAGGCTTTCACAGTAATGACAGTTGTTCCGGATTTGCACCGGATTCCCAATTACCTGTTATAAACAGAACCGCATATGTACATATTCAATTTTTACTATATCAGTATACTCACATAAAATAGCTGTGTCAAGCTTTATCGGAGGATTATCTCCTATATATACTTCCTTACTTAATCACTGTCAGAAGGTTCATCATCCCACACTTCAGGTTTTACACCATTTAAGTCGCATAATGTTACTATTCTATCTCTTTGGATCTATATTAAAAAAGTGGACACACAAAGTAACTATACATTATAATTAAG
>CAMEJP010000054.1 GCA_945920185.1 uncultured Eubacterium sp.
TTTGATGGCAGAAGAGAAATCGCATTCGCGAATTTCTCTTCGCCTCGTCGCTAACACTCCGGAACGGAGGATAAAATGAACACCCTTAAAAAAATATACTGCAGAACTTTTCAGGAGATATTTCACATAGCCATACCTCTCCTGCCTTACAGAAAACCAAAAATACTTACGAATATGGAAGACTTGGGCAATATGCTTGAAAAAAAGCATATTGCTTCCGTACTTCTTGTAACGGATAAAAGCATAAGAGGCTTTGGAATAACCGCAAATCTTGAAAAGGTGCTTGAGAAAAAGAACATTTCCTGCACCGTATATGACGAAACGGTTGCAAACCCTACGACATCAAATGTTGAGGAAGCAAGACAGCTCTATATTGACAACGGCTGTCAGGCTCTCATAGGATTTGGCGGAGGTTCTTCCATAGACTGTGCCAAGGCTGTCGGTGCAAGAATAGCACGACCAAAAACTCAGCTTGCGGATATGGAGGGAATTTTAAAGGTACATAAAAAGCTCCCTACACTTATAGCCATACCTACGACAGCAGGTACAGGAAGCGAAACCACTCTTGCAGCGGTTATAACCGATTCTGACACACGTCACAAGTATCCTATAAACGACTTTCCTCTTATACCTCACTATGCGGTACTTGACTGTGAGGTCACAAGAACTCTTCCTCCGTCTCTTACGGCAACTACCGGTATGGACGCACTGACCCACGCCGTCGAGGCTTACATCGGACGTTCAACCACGGCGGGCACAAGACGTGATGCGACACATGCGGTAGAACTGATATTTAAGTACTTAAAGCCTGCCTGCGAAGACGGAAACAATATGAAGGCCAGAAAACAGATGCTGTACGCGGCTTATCTTGCCGGAAGTGCCTTTACAAAATCATACGTCGGATATGTACACGCCGTAGCTCACTCTCTGGGCGGAAAGTACAACACACCTCACGGACTTGCAAACGCCGTGCTTTTACCGTTTGTGCTTGAGGAATACGGCGAAGCGGCTCACAAAAAGCTCCACGAACTAGCAATAGCCGTAGGCATTTCTACCGAAGAAGAAAGCCATGCCGAGGGTGCCACAAAGTTTATCGCCGCCATAAAGCAGATGAAGCGTGACCTTAACATAGGTGATACCATCAAAGGCATAAAAAAAGAGGACATTCCTGTTCTGGCAAGAATTGCCGAGCATGAGGCAAATCCTCTGTACCCTGTTCCGAAACTTATGACAGCCAAAGAACTTGAAAAGTTCTATTACTGTGTATATGAAAAATGCGAGGTAAATAAATAATGACAGAAAACGAAATTCAATCAATCATAGAAAAACAGAAAAAATATTTTGCCACAGGTGACACTCTTTCGGTAGACTTTAGAATTGCCGCCTTAAAAAGGCTTCGCACATACATATGCGAGCATTTGGGAGAGCTTAATGCCGCCATCAAATCAGACCTTGGAAAAAGTTCCTCAGAAAGCTATATGTGTGAGACAGGTCTGGCTCTTTCAGAGCTAAGCTATATGCTTAAGCACGTCAGAACTTACGCTAAGGAAAAAAGGGTAGCCACGCCTCTTGCACAGTTTGCCAGCAGAAGCTTTGTCAAGCCTTCCCCATACGGCACGGTACTCATTATGAGTCCTTGGAATTATCCATTTTTGCTTACCATCGACCCGCTTATTGACGCCATTGCAGCAGGAAACACATGTATAGTAAAGCCAAGCGCTTACTCTCCCGCAACCACGGAAGCTATTGACAAGCTCATAAAAAATGTATTTAACGAAAAATATGTTGCCTGCATTACAGGCGGACGTGAAGAGAACAAATGCCTTCTTAACCAGAAGTTCGACTACATTTTCTTTACGGGAAGCCAAAGCGTCGGAAAAGAGGTTCTTAAATGTGCCGCTCCGCACCTTACTCCCGTTACGCTTGAGCTTGGCGGCAAGAGTCCGTGTATCATTGACTCAACTGCCAATATACCTTTAGCCGCAAGGCGCATTGTATTCGGAAAATATCTTAACTGCGGTCAGACATGCGTGGCTCCGGACTATATTTACTGCCACGAGAGCATAAAAGACAGCTTCATAGATGCCGTCAAAAAGGAAATTACAAAGCAGTACAGGGACGCTCTTTCTAATCCTGACTATGGAAAGATAATCAACAAAAAGCATTTTGAGCGTATTTGCTCTCTGATTGATGATAAAAAGGTCGTTGTCGGAGGCGTTTCAAACCCCGACACCCTGCAGATAGCACCTACCGTTATGGATAATGTAACATGGGATGACGCCATTATGGGCGAGGAAATTTTCGGCCCTGTTATGCCGATTCTTACTTACGGTAACCTTGCGGAGCTTATCACAATGATAAACGAAAAGCCTCATCCGTTGGCAGCATATTTCTTCTCAAACGACGCCAATGCCTGCAAATATTTTACATCTCACCTTGCATTCGGTGGCGGTTGCATAAATGATACCATAATACATCTTGCCACCTCCAATATGGGATTTGGTGGAATGGGCGAAAGCGGCATGGGTGCTTATCACGGAAAGACAGGTTTTGACACGTTTTCTCACCACAAGAGCATCGTCGACAAAAAGACCTGGCTTGACCTTCCTATGCGGTATCAGCCTTACACCAAGCTGCATGACAAAATGATAGAAATGTTTCTTCATTAACAAAAACGACTGCCGTGCCAATGCATTAAGCATTGATACGGCAGTTTCTTTTTAATTATTGTTGTTATCTGCACGGTACTGTACCGGCGTCATATTATATTTCTTCTTAAACATTCTGTTAAAATGCTCCACATTAGGATAACCTACTGCTATGGCAACATTTTCCACTGTCATATTGCCATTTTTAAGGAGCGTTCTCGCCTTCTTCATACGGATGTTCGTAACCAGCTCTACAAAAGTATTTCCTGATTTTTCATGAATGTATTTGCTTATATAAGGCTGTGACAGATGAAATTTGTCTGCCATATCCGCAAGCGTAACGGTCTGATAATTCGCCTGAATGTAATTCATCATTTCCATTAGGCGTTCTTCCCTGCAAAAATCATTATTCGCCAAGCCTGGGAAGCTTATTTACGGCAACACAGAGTGCACTTATTGAAGCCTTTATGATATCCTCGTCTATACCGACGCCCCAGAATACCTTTCCTTCATCAGTAATACTCACATAAGCGATAGCTTTTGATGATGAGCCCTGCGTAAGAGCATGCTCCTCATATGTTGAAAGCTGATAGCTGATTCCAAAGAACTGCTTTATGGTATTGCTTACGGCATCAAGACGTCCGTTTCCAAGTGCGTCCACTACCGTCTTCTTATCGCCGCAGACAATGGTTGCCTCTGCCATAATGCCGTCAACCTGCTTGAAATGACATTCTGTTATGTTAAAATGCGGTCTTGCATTGATATAATTTTCTTCAAATATCTCGTATACCCACTGAGGTGTAAGCTCCTTATGTGCCTCGTCAGAAACGCTCTTCATCTTATAGCCTACCTCTTCACGCATCTTGTCAGGAAGCGATATTCCGAAATTCTGCTTCAAGATGTAATTTACTCCACCTTTTCCTGACTGGCTGTTAATTCTTATGACATCTGAGTCATAAGTACGGCCTACATCCTTTGGATCTATCGGAAGATAAGGAACGCTCCACACATCAAGTTTCTTGTCCTCACGCCACTGCATACCTTTTGCGATAGCGTCCTGATGAGAGCCGGAAAATGCCGTAAATACCAAATCGCCTGCGTATGGCTGACGCTCATGCACTTTCATTCTTGTAAATCTCTCATATTTTTCGCGTATAACAGGCATATTTGAGAAATCAAGTTTAGGGTCTACACCGTGAGAAAGCATATTCATGGCTACGGTAATAATATCTACATTTCCTGTTCTCTCTCCGTTTCCAAAAAGCGTACCCTCTATACGGTCTGCACCTGCCAAGAGTCCAAGCTCTGCGTCACTCACGCCGCTTCCACGGTCATTGTGAGGGTGAAGCGAAAGAATAACTGCATCCCTGTACTTAAGGTTTTTATGAATATATTCAACCTGTGTGGCAAATACATGAGGCATGGCATTTTCTACGGTAGTAGGAATATTGATTATTGCCTTGTTTGAAGCGTCAGGCTGCCATACGTCAAGTACGGCATTGCACACCTCTACGGCATAATCCACTTCCGTACCCGGGAAACTCTCAGGGCTATACTCAAATGAGAAATTGCCCTCTGTCTCGTCAGCGAGCTTCTTAAGAAGCTTCGCTCCGTCAATGGCAATCTTCTTAACTTCCTCTTTGCTCTTCTTAAACACCTGTTCACGCTGTGCTACCGAAGTAGAATTGTACAAATGTATAACTGCATGCGGTGCTCCCTTTACAGCCTCAAAAGTCTTCTTTATAATGTGCTCTCTTGCCTGAGTAAGCACCTGAACGGTAACATCATCAGGTATCATATTTCTCTCAATCAGAGCTCTCATAAATTCATACTCAGTATCCGAAGCAGCAGGGAAACCTACCTCTATCTCTTTAAAGCCTATTTCAACAAGCATACTGAAAAATTCCAGCTTCTCTTCAAGGCTCATAGGCTCTATAAGAGCCTGATTGCCATCTCTTAAATCTACCGAACACCAAATAGGCGGTGTGTCAATGTGATCCTTCTTAACCCAGTCATATGTACAGACCGGCGGCATAAAATATGCTCTTTCGTACTTTTTGTTATTCATATACATCATTCCTTTACTTTGTTGTAGTACCAAGATACCATATAGTACTCTGTTTGAGAATGATTAAATTTAATCAGTTTTATTGATTAAATTTAATCTATGTGTTTAAAGAAAAAGCGGCAAGCATCACAAGCCGCTTGATTTCAACACTAAAGGGTGGCATAATGCCACCCCGTAAGACATTTTTGTAAAGCGGATACCTGTATACCGCTTATTTTCAATCTTAGAACAGCTTTTTAATGGAATCTATTCCTCCGGAAATCTTATCTGCAGACACCTTTGCCTTAACTCCGTTTACTACCTGTTTAACAACATCATCAGGCAAATCAACACCCAGCACGCTCTCAACAGCCTTTACCGGTTCTTTCTTAAACTGTTCCATAAGGTTCTTATCCTTTGTGACCTTATCCACAACCTTTGTAATCTGTTCTTTGATATCCATAAAAACAATCCTTCCTGATTTACTTAGCCGTTATTCTGTAACTACTTCTGCATCAGGAGCATTTTTCTTTACAGACTCGATACCGTTAAGACAGTTAGCCTTAGTCTTGTAGCCTTCTCCCGTAGCAATGACTTCACCGTTCTTAGCCTTAAGGCGGAAGCGGAATTCTCCTGCCTTGTCGGTATACATTTCAAACTTAGGATGCTTTTCTGTAGCATATCCCTCTACCGTCTGATCTTCTACCGGAGCCACAGGGGCATTCTTCTTTACGGATTCAATACCTTTTTTGCATGCATCTGCTGATGAATACACCTCTGATGTAGCTACTACCTGTCCGTTTGTAGCTTTAAGATCAAACTTTGTTCCTGTCTTTGTTTCGCGTATCACAAATTTTCCCATATGTAAAACCTCCATATAAAATGAATACAAATATATATTATATTTTACCGCACGGTCAACATAAAATCAAGTTCTTTTTATATGTGGAAGCATTTTTGAATATCCTTGTTACTTCCAAGAACAAGAACTCTCTGTTCTGGTTCAAATACCAAATCAGGCGTTATATTAAGATTAAGTTTTCCGTTCATTTTTACGCCAAGAATGTTTATCCTGTATTTATTTCTTATGCCAAGCTCACCTACTGACTTTCCTGCCCACTCTTTCGGTACTTCAATCTCAAAAATGGCATTTCCTTCATTAAGGTCGATATAATCAAATATATGATTGGCACTGTAACGTATTGCCGCCCATTGTGCAAGCTGTTTCTCAGGATAAAGAATTTCATCGGCCCCGTTTCTTCTTAAGAACTTCTCATGTACCTCTGTCGAAGCCCTTGAAACAACCAGTTTAGCGCCAAGTTCCTTTAAAAGTGATGTGGTTTCCATAGAGCTTTGGAAGTCCATTCCTATGGCTACTATACATACATCAAAATTTCCTACGCCAAGCGATACCAGAAATTCCGGATTTGTTGCATCACCTATCTGAGCATTAGTCACATACGGCAATACTGCGTTTACCTTTTCCTCCACTTTATCTACTGCCATAACCTGCTGTTTTTGCTCGTACAGTTTCATGGCAATATTTTTTCCGAATCTTCCTAAACCAATCAATAGTATGGATTTCATTCCTATTCCTCCTAAAATCATCCCACAGTTATCTTTTCCTCAGGCAGTCTTGAAGTGTTTTTCTTTGCACCTGACAATGCAGCAAATACTATGGTCAGACCGCCTACCCTTCCGAAAAACATAAGCACAATAATAATAAGTCTTGAAACCGTGCCTAAGTTTGGAGTTATTCCGAGCGACAGTCCCACAGTACCAATCGCCGAAGCACATTCAAAAAGACATGTAAGCATCGGTATATTCTCAACGCTGCTTATCACGAGTGCGCCGGTAATAAAGAGCACCAAATACATGACAAATATGGTTGAAGCATACTTAACAGCATCGCTTCCTATCCTTCGCCCAAAGAAGTTAGCATCTTCTCTGCGCCTGAATACCGCCAATGCGGACGCCAGCATTACGGCTACGGTAGTAGTCTTCATACCTCCGGCTGTTGAACCCGGAGAACCACCGATAAGCATAAGCAATATCATAATAAGCTGTCCTGCCTCACTAAAAGCCGACAAATCGAGAGTATTAAATCCCGCAGTCCTCATGGTAACGGACTGAAACAGTGAGCCTAAAAACCTTTCACCGTTATCAAGTTCTTTCCAATGTGCATCACCCAGTTCACAAAAATAGAAATATATTGCCGGAACAATTACAAGTATTGCACTAACTGTCAACACTACCTTAGTCTGCATGCGGTACTTTTTAAAATCGAATTTGTGGCTTTTAATATCCTCCCATGTAAGAAAACCTATACCACCTATAATTATCAGCAAAATAAGAGTTATGTTTATAAGCCAGTTTCCCGTATATGAAGTCATGGAAGAAAATGCTTCTCTTTCGCCCATAAGGTCAAATCCCGCATTGCAAAATGCTGATACCGAATGAAATACCGCATAGCATACACCCTTTACAAAACCAAATTCCTTGCAAAATACGGGAGCCATCAGAATCGCTCCGAAAATTTCTATAACCAGTGTTGTCCTGATTATAAATCCCGTAAGCCTTACTATTCCTCCTACATTTGGTGCCGCAATAGCTTCAGCCAATGTACTTCTTTGCATAAGTCCTATCTTTCGTCCCGATACCAGTGCTGCCGCAACAGCTATGGTAACAACGCCCATTCCGCCTATCTGTATAAGGATAAGGATTACTATTTTGCCAAATACGGACCATGTAGTGGCTGTATCAAGGACTACAAGTCCCGTAACACATGTGGCAGATGTAGCCGTAAACAACGCTTCAAGAACTGATACACTGTGACCGCTCTGTGTTGCAAACGGCAGCAAAAGCAATAATGTCCCTGCTGCTATAACGCCGAGAAATCCATATATTATTATTTGAAATGTAGTCATTCGTTTATTAATTATAGTGGGAGTTTTCATATATACCTCTATTCCGAATCTTTAACACAGTGGCGTCGTAAATGTCAGATTTGCGCCCGCGATATCCGAAACACTTTTTTCACTAATTGTATTATATTATACATCAATACTATAAGAAAATCCATATATTTTTATATCTGTATTTGCCGATATCAGCAAAATGAAAAAGCCGGTATTTTTCTTTAGCCGGACAGGAGAATTTCGCAAGACGCACTTATACAAAAAAACGCGTGGCATATATATGCCACGCGTCCGTAATTAAGCACTGATATTATCTGTCTGCTTTCTTCTTCATAACAACTGCTGTGCCCATAGCACCCATTGCTGCCATAAGGAGAATTACATATAACCAGATGTTTGCAGAATCGCCTGTATTTGGCTCAACTATAATCTTTGTTTCAGCAAACTTACCATCACTGAAGTATACTCTTACAGTGTGCTCGCCTGCCTTCAAAGACTTAATATATGAAGCCTTGAATGTAATTGTTGTTGAATCACTGCCAGATGCTGAATACTTAGCAGGATCAAGTACTACATCATCAACTTCTATATTTACAAACTTCTCAAACGGTGCATCAATCTTTATTGTGATTTCCTTCTCTGTCTTAGCTACAAGCTTCTCGTTTCCGCCTGATGTTACCTTGTAGGTATCAACTGATGCAGGAACCTTGCTCATATCTGCTGAAGGAGTACCTGTCATTCTTGCACCTGCGTCTGCCGGAGCCTTGTCTGTAAGCTCGAGTAAACCGTTCATATTGATTGTATTATCAGCATTTCTTGTAATCACAAGCTCTGAATACTTATGAGTACTGTAATCCATCTTTGTATCAGTAGATACAAACCAGTCATCCTTTACGGTAACAGATGCATCATAAGCTGTACCTGTGAAGTTCCAGAAGTAGTTTGTAGCATTATCATACTTTGTCTTATCCTGGCTTCCTACAGGCTTGATGTTCTCACCCATATCAGTGAACTGTGTTCTGTATGATATGATACCGTTAGCAGCGAAATCTGTGTTTGCAGCATTGTTTGTGTAGAATGCTACATTGTATGATCCATTGTTAAATGTTGTACAGTTCTTAACCTGAATATCAGGACAAGAGTTTGAATCAATACCCTTAGCCTTGTTGTCAAATACCACACAGTTCTCTAATACGTGGTATCCGCTCATGCTGTCGCCGCCTAACTTAAAGCCGTTACCGTTACCGGCATTTGTACCGTCCTCAAGATATCCGTTAGCGTAAGCTACTGAATTCTTGATTGTTACTGAACCGATAGAACCTGTCTGAACCTTTGCAAAAAGATCCCAACCATCATCAGCATTGTTGTATGCGATACATCCGTCAAATACATTTCCGTTACCAACTGTAAGCTTTGCTGCGAAACCATCTGCATCCTCGAAACCTTCATCTGCGTTTCCGTATGATGTACAGTTAAGAATGAGGTTATCTGAAGGCCACATATCAAACTCATCAGTTGTAAGGTATCTGCTTAACTGGATACCTGTGTTACCATTGTGGTATGTCATAATATTATCAAGTACACAGTGCTTACCTGAAAGCTGCAAGCCCTTCTGTCCTGTGATAGAATTAGTTACATCAAAACCATATAAGTACCAGTAATCACCTGCGAAAACCATACCTGCATATAACTTCTGGAAGTCAAATACAGGTCTTGTCTTTGCTTCAGGATCAGCTACCATCTTAATCATCTTGTCAGCTGTACCATCGATACCTCTGTCAACCTTAATGCTGCTGTCCATCTTGTAAGTACCTTCCATAACAACAATTGTCTGTCCCGGCTGAACATACTTGAATGCATCATAGATGCTCATAGGGTCTTCCTTGCTTCCTGAACCTACTGCGCCAGGAGCTACATAGAGAGACTGACCCTCTGTTCCGTATGTTCTGTAAGAGATAGAGAAGTTAGCTGTTACCGGCTCATAAGAAGCCATAACCGTATTCTCGTCAGGCTGATATGAAGGATCCGGTGTAAATGTGTAAGAATAGTTATTCTTTCCTAATGTAAGAACTACATCCAAAGGAGCAACAACTGCGCCTGCCTTTACTGCTACATCAGAAACTAATGCTGTTCCCTCTGCGTCTGCGATTGTAAGTGTACCGTCACAGTTAGCTGTAAACTTAAAGCTGTAGTTTGCACTTCCTGTTGACTTAGGTGAGTTCATAGAAGCGTTAACTGCAAGCTTATCAACAGGTCTCTCCTCTGCAGGAGCATCCTCTGATGCAGGAATTGTTGTAAACTCAATCTCAGAGAAAGTTACGTCCATCTTATTTCTTGCAGCGTACATACCAACATATACATAGTCAGAATCTACTTTCTCAAGAGCGTCCGGAACATAATACTTCTTAGTTGTTGAATTTCCTGCCATATCTGTAAATGTAAGGAAATATCCTGTGTTATTCTTCTGAATTGTAAGATACATCTCTGTAAACGCATCTGCAATTGTATCAGAAGGAGCGTTTGTACAATTTCCGATTGTATTACCGGCAATACCGAAGTGTACCGTATCAAGCGGAACCATTGTTGACTTATATGAATTCTTTACTGTCTCGGTATCATTTGCCTCTAAAAGAGCCTTGTTCTCTTTTGTAACACCTGTCTTTTCCTGTGCAAGAATACCGTTCTTGTTTGTAATCTTAGTTGCTGATGTGTCTGTTGTAACCTCGCCTGTTGACAAATCATAGTAGTACTCACTCTTTGAAGAACCTACCATATATGAGTTTGTCCAGCAAAGTCCGCCTACAGATCCAACCCAGTCAGTAGCCATAAGACCAAAGCCTTCCTGACCATTGTTAAAGCCCCAGCTGTTTACTGTAACTTTTGCCTTTAATGTAAAGTTAGTTCCTACAGGAACTGCTGTATAATGGAATACAAGTCCGTCTGTTGAACCAGGAACAATCTTACCGCTTTCGCTGTAAAGATTTACTGTTCCGTCGTTTGCATTGCCTGTTACCTTATCCTTTGAAGCTGAAGCTCCGTTACCATAAGAGAGTGAAGACCACTTCTGCTGTGCCTCTGATGTCACTGTTGCCGAAACAGCCTCAGACTCTTTTGCATCAGTTCCTCTCTTTGCTACCACTCTGAATGAATATGTTGTACCAACTGTAAGTCCTGCGATATCTGCCTGTAATGAAGCACCGGCATCCACACTTGTCCAGCTGGTTCCATCTGTGCTGTATTCCACTGCATAGGTTTCAGCTTCCTTAACTGCAGTCCACTCAAGTGCAATCTTACCATTACCCTTGTTATAAATAGTTGTGATATTTGATGCAGTTAATGGTAAAGCAAATCCTGTATATACAACATCTGCACCCGTCTTATCTGTCTCATCAGCTCTTATTGCTTTGATAGAGAATGTATAATCACCACTTGAAGAAGGTGTATATTCTTTTGAACCCTCAGCTCCTTCAATCAAAGATTTAAGAACTGCCAATTCTTTTCCTTCGCTATCCTTTACTGTAATCTCAACAGAATCAGCACCATCCTTGCCAATAACCATTGTATAAGGAATAACGATTGTTCCTGCTGCTCCATCCTTTAATACAGGAGTACCCAGAACAGGAGCTGCAACATCTGTCCAAGGCTTTCTTGTTACTTCAGCAGAACCGCCGCCTACCGTATCTGTTACAAGGATCTTATAAATATTATTATTGTTAATATTACCACCCAGGTAATATGTGCCCGGCTCTGCCAGCTCTAATGTTGATAAATAAGGGCTGTTCTTAACAGGTGCTTCCTGTGTAGTAACAGTCACCTCTGTACCATCTGCCTTGTAGATAGCCATCTGACGGGCATCATCACCGCCTTCTACCCACCAAATCTTAACTGTTGCAGTTCCTTTAGTAGTAAATGCTACAACATTCTTAAGTTTTGCAACATCTGCCTTACCGCCAAAATTAAGTCTCTGACCACTTTCATAGCCGTCATCCCATGTCTTTGCGCTGGAATCAACCTTAGTCTTTGCACTCACATAAAGTGTAAAGAAGTTGTCTGTTCCGGCAGAAATCGTAGCACTGTCTGCATAAGTTCCTGCTGTAAATGATGTAAGATTTTTACTTTCGAAAGTATATTCAGTAACAACCGGTTCAGCAACTGCTTCTTCAGTAACCTCAATCTTATAGATATTATTGTTATTAATGTTACCGCCTAAATAATATGAGCCTCCTTCTGCCAGCTCTAATGTTGATAAATAAGGGGAGTTCTTAACAGGTGCTTCCTGTGCAGTAACAGCCACCTCTGTACCATCTGCTTTGTAGATAGCCATCTGACGGGCATCATCACCGCCTTCTACCCACCAAATCTTAACTGTTGCAGTTCCTTTAGTAGTAAATGCTACAACATTCTTAAGTTTTGCAACATCTGCCTTACCGCCAAAATTAAGTCTCTGACCACTTTCATAGCCGTCATCCCATGTCTTTGCGCTGGAATCAACCTTAGTCTTTGCACTCACATAAAGTGTAAAGAAGTTGTCTGTTCCGGCAGAAATCGTAGCACTGTCTGCATAAGTTCCTGCTGTAAATGATGTAAGATCTTTGCTTTCAAAGACATATACTTTCGCATCTGCTGCCTTGGCGTCCACAGGCTTATTCAAAGAGCTCATTGGCAATAAGCCTACGACCATGAGAAATGCCATAACACCGGCAAATATTCTCTTTTTCATACTTGTCTTCATAAATTTCCTCCTTATAAGATTTTTTGGTGATTCGCAGTGCTTCAAGTATGTAAAGACACTACCACACCTACATATAGGAATATTTTACTATTTTCATTTGAACTTGTCAACTCGTTTTGTGCAAATCGTAAATGTTTTTAGCTTATTTATTTTCCATTTTATGGGAATTGCACATTATCTTGTGTTATTTTTCTTTTTGCACCACAAAAGAAACCCCGCCGTTAAATCGACGAGGTTTCAGTTTATGTTTAATCCGTAACTATTTTCTGTTCTTCTTTCTTCCGACAACAAGTGCTATAACAACTACACACACTGCCACTGCAATAAGAATTACATAGAGCCATATGTTTGTAGAATCTCCTGTAACCGGAGCCGGTGTAGGGTCCGGTTCTGTGTTTTCAGTCACATACTCTGTGATTCCCGGCATAACGCTCTTTGCAATCGTAGCATATGAAGTAAAGTCATCGTTCATATGAACTGAAGGAAGAACTGTTCCGTCAGGTGCAGTTACGGTCAATGTACCTGCTACATTTGAAGCACAAATATACTCATAATTCTTAGAGCCTAATGTGGCTATCGCCGGGACATCACCGATGAAGGTGGTAGTGTCAATCGTAAATTTCCCGTCAGTGAGAGTCACTGCGTTCAGGTTAAAGTACACGGTTGCAGTACCTTCATCTGCCTTTACGTCTTTAAGGTTCACGCCCGCAGGCATAAGACCGAAGACCATAAGCACCGTCATTACTAAAGCCAGTACTCTCTTTCTTAAGTTTCGTTTCATTTCTTAATAACTACCTCCATTTCCAAGCGGGTGCTAAGATATTCCCCGCAATTTTGTATTTATTATTATACAATTTTGCCTGAAGGAAGTCAAACTGTTTAGTAGCTTCTGACATATGTATACACAATCAAATTGCGGTTTCCGAAATACTCCGGAAACCGCAATCTTTTTACTGCCAAAAACAGTTATTTAATTTTACTGTGTAACCTTACCGTTTACAATGGTGTATGTTCCTGTATCGTCTGTATATGTTCCGTTATAATCATCACGAAGCTTTCCTGTTGCTACAAGCCAGCTTGCTCCGCCT
Organism: uncultured Eubacterium sp.; assembly: GCA_945920185.1. GTDB lineage: Bacteria > Bacillota > Clostridia > Lachnospirales > Lachnospiraceae > CAMEJP01. The sequence goes on from CAMEJP010000054.1 coordinate 13,434, forward strand.
GTCTGCGTTATTCCGGTAAATGTCGTGTCAAGAACTCCGTCCTTCACATACCAGAAAGCTC
>CAMEJP010000055.1 GCA_945920185.1 uncultured Eubacterium sp.
TTCATTGGTAATGAAGAGGTCGGGGGTCCGATTCCCCTCAGTAGCTTAAAAGCTGTACGATGCGTACAGCTTTTTGTGTTTTTTCTATCTTTTTTCGGTTAATCGGCGGGATGCCTGATTAGTGATTAGTGTGGGCAGCCTTGCCATAAAGTATTCATTGTCAATACGGAAAGTGCCGCACCTACATAAGAAATCTTATCAGCCAGTCAATAGGCTTTATGAGTGCGATTCTTAGTTTTCTCTTTTTGCTTATCTCTTTTGGAGTGGCGGCGGTGCCGTCAGAACTTATATAGCTGTCACTGCCTGTGACAATGAGGGCATTTTCTTCGTAGGCATTCATTTCTTTTTGCATGGCTGAAGTCAATTCAGTGCTGTCTATGATAAGCATAAGCTCAGTGTCAAGGTATGCACTTCGCATATCCCAGTTAAATGAACCGATTGCCGTTATTCTGTCGCCGATTGTAAAACATTTACCGTGATAGGATACGCCTTCGTCATATTCAAGAATGTTGACGCCGGTATCGATTATGTCCGATTTATGGAGCAGATAATCTGTCGGACCGAAAGGATTGCCGTTGTTTGCCACGGAGTTAGTCATAAGCCAGACATTATCATTGTCGGAGCATATCTTTGACAGTCTTTGAAGCATATATTTGTTGCACATTATATATGGAGTGTGAAACACAATTTTTTCGTCAGACTGAGCCATAAGCTCGGTCATGGTATAGAATACCACGGGTTCTTTTACGGAAGGTTCTATGGGGTTTGATACGAGCCTTATGTTGTTAGTGGCTGAGGTGACCAAAGTGTAGTCTGTTTCTTCAAACCATTTGCCGTGGTCTGCTTTTAGTCCGGAATATATGGAATCAAGTTCGTCAAGGTATTTTGAACTGTTTTTCTTTGAGGCTTTGGAAGGTTTTTTGTACATTTCTTTACAAATATCAAGCTCCCATACATTTTCAAAGTATTCTCTAACCTGATAAAGAGAAGAATTCGGACTGTTTTGTGCGTTGTATACTAATACGTCCCAGTCATAATTCTTATATCCGTCGTGTTCACCCAAAAAGTAATCGTATGAATTTCTTCCTCCGAGTATATATGCTGTGTCGTCAACTATTACATATTTGTCATGCATGCGAGCCATCAGCTTTGTCGGCTTGGCGGGATTTACGGGATTGTATACCTTTAAGGTTACATTTTCATGTGAGCCGAGAGCCTCGAAGTAAGGGTCGTCTTTACAGTGGGTAAGATAGGAAAAACCGTCTATAAGTATTTGAACTTTGACGCCACGCTTAGCTGCGTCATACATTGCAGCCATAAGAATTTTGCCGCTTACATCCGCTTTAAAGTCAAATGTGGAAAGTGTGACGGAGTTCTTTGCATTTGCTATGAGGCGTACACGTTCTGCGAGTGCGTCACCGTTGTCGGACAGTATCATAGCCCTGTCGCATCCCGCACTGTCACTGTAGTAATCATCTATGTTAAAATCCTTTTTGACATCGGATGAAACATCCTTCTGATGCGTATATGGTAAGCATACAAGCGCAATATAAATGATAAAGGACGCCAAGATGCACAAAGATATCAAAAGAGCAATTCGTTTCATAATTACATCCTTTCTGAAGCGTTAGAACAGGTCCGCACCGCAAATTTAAGATTTGCGGCTTGGCGTTTGTGAAGCTAAATATATCATTATTTGGCACATCAGTCAAGAAAGCGTGGGAAATACGCACGCTTTTGCTAAAATAGATTTGTAAAAATATATGTTTTGTGGTATCATTTTAAAAAATACATTTATATAAGGACGGAGAAATCTATGGTTAAAATTATTGCGGACAGCACTTGTGACCTTTCTATGGATTTGCTTAAAAAATATGATATATCTATCATCCCTCTTCATATATTGCTTGGTGAAAATGAATACGAGGACGGAAAAAATATTACTCCGGATGAAATTTTTAAGTGGTCGGATGAGAACAACACTACGCCAAAGACATCAGCTGCTGCCATGGATACGGTTATTTCAGTGATGAAGCCGTTGCTTGATGAACAGAATGAACTCATCTGTTTTGCCATATCGGAGGAAATGTCAAGTACGGCAAATGTTATGCGTCTGGCTGCCGATGAACTTGAAGCTACGGACAGGGTGCATGTGGTGGATTCCAGGAATCTGTCAACGGGCATAGGACTTCTTGTTATAAAGGCTGCCGTAATGGCGTCAGAGGGAAGGACTTCTGAACAGATACTTTTAAAGCTGGAAGAACTGATTCCGAAGGTAAGAGCGAGCTTTGTGGTGGATACGCTTGTATATCTTCACAGAGGCGGACGTTGCAGCGGACTTGCCACAATGCTCGGAAGTGCGTTAAAACTTCATCCGAGAATAGTGGTATCTGACGGAAAAATGAGCAATGATAAAAAGTATCGCGGAAGGCTTCGGTCGGTATTGATGTCATATGTAAAAGATTTAACTGAGGATATGAAGCATGCCGACAGGGAGAGGGTATTTATCACTCATTCAGGCTGTGACAGAGAGACTGTGGAGGCAGTGCGTGAATACATTGCATCGCTGGATTATTTTGACGAGATACTTGAAACAAGAGCGGGCGGAGTTATTTCGAGCCACTGTGGCCCGGGAACTCTTGGAGTACTCTTTATATCAGAGTAAGTTTTATCTTATCGGGTTTGTGTAAAGCACCACAGACATCGAAAATATGTATTATACGTTTTTATAACTCGCAAATTGCAAAGTGATTCGCGAGATTGACACGCTTAAAAAGGAGAAAATTATGCCACTTATTGATTCAAAAATTACATTACCGCTTGTGCCGGAAAAAAAGGAGGCACTGAAAACAGAACTTGGACGTGCCATAACATTGCTTAACAAGACAGAAAACTACCTGATGGTGGGAATAGAGGATAATTATGACCTTTATATGGGCGGAAAGAAGCTGGATAAGGGTGCATATGTGTCCGTAAGTCTGCTTGGAGCCGCCAATCCTGACCTGTGCAATAAGATGACAGGAAGAATATGCGAGATATTTGACGAGCTTTTGGGAATACCGGGAAACAGCATATATGTCACATATCACGGAGTTAAGGACTGGGGCTACAACGGTAGCAATTTTTAGCTTCAATGGCAGGCTTGTGACTTATAAGAAAGGCAATATTTAGGAAGAATGGTTAAAAAGTTTATTTCATGGAATGTGAATGGCCTCAGGGCGTGCATGGACAAAGGTTTTATGGACTTTTTTGATACTGTGGACGCTGATGCGGTATGCCTTCAGGAGATAAAACTGTCTGAGGGACAGATAGAATTTGAAAAAGAAGGTTACCATACTTATTGGAATTATGCTGATAAAAAGGGATATTCGGGAACGGCTGTGTTTGTAAAGGATGAACCTTTAAATGTATCCTACGGCATAGGGATTGCTGAACATGACACTGAGGGTCGTGTGATAACTCTTGAATATGACACTTATTATCTTGTGACGGTGTATACCCCTAACTCTAAGAGAGAGCTGGAAAGGCTTGATTACAGAATGGTGTGGGAGGATGCGTTTCGCACATACCTTTGTGACCTTAAGGATAAAAAGGATGTCATAGTATGCGGCGATATGAATGTGGCTCATAAGGAAATTGACCTTAAAAATCCTAAGACGAACAGAAGAAATGCAGGCTTTACGGACGAAGAACGCGCAAAGATGACAGAGCTTTTGGAAAGCGGCTTTACGGATACTTTCAGATATTTCTATCCTGACGTCACGGACAGATATTCGTGGTGGTCATATATGTTTAAGGCGCGTGAGAAAAATGCAGGCTGGCGTATAGATTATTTTCTTACATCAAAATCGCTTGATGACAGGCTTGTGTCGGCGGACATTCATCACGATGTATTAGGTTCTGACCATTGCCCTGTGGAGCTTCAGGCAGATTTGGATTAAAACGGTAAGTACTTTTTGCAGTGAAGCGAGGAAGAATATGGGACATATATATTTTACAAGACATGGACAAACCGTGTGGAATGTAGAGAACAAAATATGCGGAGCTACCGACATAGAGCTTACAAAGCTTGGGCATAAGCAGGGTATTGAACTTGGTGAAAGGATATTGTCGGAGAAGCTAAAGATTGATGAAATACTGTATTCTCCGCTTGTGCGTGCGGCAGAAACGGCAAGGCACATTTCGGAAATAACAGGAATACCTATGCGTATGGAACCTGCCCTTAAGGAACAGAATTTCGGAAAATATGAGTCAACTGCCCGCAACGGTGAAGAATTTAAAAAGGCAAAGGCATGCTTTATAAATCATTTTGACGGCGGAGAAACCATGCTGCATTTGTGCCAGCGCATTTATAATCTTCTGGATGAACTTAAAAAAGAGGACAAAACCTATCTTTTGGTGGCTCATAACGGTATTTCGCGTGTGGTTAATTCGTACTTTTTTGATATGACAAATGAGGAATTTGCGGCATTTGGAATAGGAAACTGTGAAATAAGGGAGTATGAGTGGCAAAAGGGAGAATGATTAAAAAGAAATAAATGCCTTGCTTTACGGCTGACAGGTGTTATAATATTTAAGTATACTTTAAAAAGAAAAATTACTGGAGGACATTATGGGCGGATTTTTTGGAGTTGCGTCTAAAGAAGATTGCGTATTTGATTTGTTTTTTGGAATTGATTATCATTCACATTTGGGAACAAGACGAGGCGGTATGGCTGTGTATGGCGACAAAGGCTTTGACCGTGCCATTCACAATATAGAAAATGCACCTTTCAGAACTAAGTTTGACAAGGATATGCAGACTATGTCGGGAAGACTGGGAATCGGATGTATATCCGATTATGAGCCTCAGCCTCTTATAGTTCGCTCACATCATGGCACGTATGCGCTTACCACGGTAAGTAAGATTAATAATGTCGATGAGATAACGAAGGCACTTTTTGAAAAAGGACATTCACATTTTCTTGAGATGAGCGGAGGCGACATCAATGCCACAGAGCTTGTGGCTGCGCTTATTAATCAAAAAGAAAATCTTATAGAAGGAATCAATTATGCCCTTGATACCGTAGACGGTTCTTTGTCCATTCTTCTGATGAATCAGAACGGAATTTATGCGGCAAGAGATAAGAGGGGTCGTACTCCGATAGTTATCGGACGTAAGGATGGGGCTTTCTGTGCATCTTTTGAAAATTATGCTTACAAAAATCTTGGATACAAGGATTACAGGGAACTGGGTCCGGGAGAGATTGTGGCTATTACCGATAAAAATTGTGTGACGCTTGTAAATCCGGGAAAAGATATGAAAACCTGTACATTCCTGTGGATATATTACGGTTATCCGGCAAGCTCATATGAGGGAATAAGCGTTGAGAAAATGCGTTATAACTGCGGAGCAAAGATGGCGGCAAGAGATAACGTAAAGCCTGATATAGTGGCAGGTGTTCCTGATTCGGGTACTGCTCATGCGGTAGGCTATGCAAATGAATCCGGCATACCGTTTTCGCGTCCGTTTATCAAGTATACGCCTACATGGCCTCGTTCATTTATGCCTACAATACAGAGCCAGCGAAATCTTATTGCGAAGATGAAGCTTCTGGCAGTTGATGACCTTATAAAAGACAAGAGTCTTTTACTTATTGACGACTCAATAGTAAGAGGAACGCAGCTTCGTGAAACAACGGAATTTTTGTACGAGAGCGGAGCAAAGGAAGTTCACATCCGCCCTGCATGTCCTCCTCTTGTATATGGCTGTAAGTATCTGAATTTTTCACGTTCATCTTCTGAGATGGATTTAATTACCAGAAGGGTGATTGAACGTCTGGAGAACGGTAATGTGACGGACGAGGTTCTTAAGGAATACACTGATCCTGATTCTGAAAAGTATGAGCGTATGGTTGAAGAAATCCGTAAGGAACTTCATTTTACCTCTCTTCGTTTTAACAGACTTGATGATATGCTTGATGCGGTTGGAATAGACAAGTGTAAGCTTTGTACCTACTGCTGGGACGGAAATGAATAATAACGTGCACTTTTAGTAACCGTTGTTTCTTATAACGGGATTTCTGATTATCATAACGATAAGAGGAATTACCATAAGTATCCATACGATTGGCTCGGAAACTATGATTCCCATATAACCGATTTTCGGTGCGAGGAAAATGACAATCATAACCTTTCCTACAAGTTCAATGAAGCTTGAAATGATAGGCGTTATGTGGTCACCTATTCCCTGCATCGAAGAACGTAATATGGATATGACGGCGGGTACGAAGTAAAATACTGAATTTATCCGAAGGTATTTTGTGGAGGTGTCTATTATTTCGGGTATGTCAGAAGCGGTAACTGCCTTTATAAGAAGAGGAGCTATTGTGTAGCTTGCCAGTATTACAAGAAGACACCATCCCCATGTTATGAGGATAATCTGCACAAGACCTTTGCGGATGCGGGAATATTTTTTTGCGCCGAGATTCTGACCACAGTAAGTGGTCATGGTTGTGCCGAATACGCTGAAGATTAGCATATAAAGTTCCGTAATCTTTCGTGCGGCAGAGTGAGCTACGATTATATTTTCTCCGAATGTATTTATTGAGCTTTGAAGTGCAAGTGTTCCAAAGTATACAAGAGACATCATAAGTCCCATGGAAAGCCCGGAAGCATACATATTTTTGGCAAAATCTGCGTTAAATTTAAGATCGCCGACACTGATGTGAAGGATAGGAAAATGTCTGTATATGTAGACAACACTCAGAACAACGGAAAATGCCTGTGCTATGACGGTGGCGGTAGCAGCACCCTGTATGCCGAAACCAAGATACTTTACAAACAGAATATCAAGGAGAATGTTAAGTATGGTGGATATCAGAAGAAAATACAGGGGAGTCAGTGAGTCTCCTATGGCACGCAGTGCGGATGAGCATATGTTGTACAGCATGGAGAATATCATACCGAGCAAAATTATTCGTATATATGAACGGGACATACCCATAATGCCTGCAGGCGTATTGAGCGCTCTTAGTATAGGCGTCAGAAAAGTTACGCTTAAAAATATGAGAAAAACAGCGGTAGCACTGCCAAGAATTAGAGAGGCGGCTACGCTTTTTTTGACTCCGTTTTCATCTTTTGCCCCGAAAAATCTGGCAGTTATGACCGAAAAACCGTTTGTGAGTCCCAGTAAAAATCCTATTATAAGGGAATTCAGGGAGGAAGTTGCACCGACGGCAGCAAGTGCTGTTTCTCCGAGACAACTTCCGACTATTCGCGTGTCTGCCAGATTGTAACAAAGCTGAAGCACATTTCCTATAAATACAGGAAGTGCAAAGCTTAATATAAGTTTGAGCGGGTTACCTTTTGTCAAGTCTTTCATAATGCAGTATGTCCTTTGATTATGTAATATACAATGTCGTATTCTGATTTTACGTTATACAATGTAGCAGAAAATTACAATGCTGTAAAGAGCAAATACACCGAAGGACTCAGCCTTCGGCATACTTAACGGTCTTCTTTGAAATCATTTATGAAACGTTCTATTTCTTCTTTGCTTGAAAAGGGTTCTTTGTGTTCACGCAGAGCGTCTTTTACCTCACAGTCCACGTTGCTTAAGTCTATAAGTCTATTGTTGAGATAATAATTATCAGATATTGACCAGTCAAGCTGAGCAGGAAGAGTCAGCTCATCGGCATTTTCTATGCCTGTTCCTTCCCAGTTATCCATATATTTCCCCACTCCTTTCAAAAGTGATTTAATAATAGTTTCACACAAAATAATATTTTAATGCTTTATATTTTTAGAAATATGTGGTATCATAATGTATTATATATTGCGAAGTTACGCGTTGAATGGAGATTGTTATGGAAAATGCAAATGAAGTAGTTTCAAAAAATTTTATTGAACAGATTATAGATAAGGATTTAGCGGAGGGTCATTATAAAACAATAGCTACCAGATTTCCGCCCGAACCAAACGGCTATCTTCATATAGGACATGCCAAGTCAATATTACTTAACTATGGACTGGCAAAGGAATATAACGGAAAGTTTAATCTTAGATTTGACGATACGAATCCTACAAAGGAGAAAGAGGAGTTTGTGGATTCGATAAAGAAGGACGTAGAGTGGCTTGGCGCTGATTACGAGGGAAGGCTTTTCTTTGCCTCTGATTATTTTGAACAGATGTATGAAGCTGCCGTAAAGCTGATAAAGAAAGGAAAGGCTTATGTCTGTGACCTTTCGGCAGATGAAATAAGAGAATACAGAGGTACGCTTACCGAACCGGGAAAAGACAGCCCGTACAGAAACAGGAGCGTTGAAGAAAATCTTGCTCTTTTTGAAGATATGAAAGCGGGAAAATATGAGGACGGAGCTAAGGTGCTTCGTGCTAAGATTGATATGGCTTCTCCTAATATCAATATGAGAGATCCTGTCATATACAGAGTTGCACATATGACGCATCACAGAACAGGTGACAAGTGGTGCATTTATCCTATGTATGACTTTGCTCATCCTATTGAAGATGCCATAGAGGGTATTACACACTCTATATGTACATTGGAATTTGAAGACCACAGACCTTTGTATGACTGGGTAGTGCGTGAGCTTGAATATGAGTTTCCGCCAAAGCAGATTGAGTTTGCAAAGCTTTATCTTACAAATGTTATTACGGGAAAGAGATATATCAAGAAGCTTGTGGAGGAAGGCATCGTTGACGGCTGGGACGACCCGCGTCTTGTGTCTATAAGTGCGCTCAGACGAAGGGGCTTTACACCTGAATCCATAAAGGCGTTTATAGAAGCAGCAGGTGTTACAAAGAGTCAGGGTTCTATTGACTATCCTATGCTGGAGCATTTCCTGAGAGAGGATTTGAAGCTTAAGAAGAACAGGATGTTAGCTGTGCTTGATCCTGTAAAGCTTATCATTGATAACTATCCTGAAGGAGAAGTTGAATACCTTGAGGCGGATAACAATGTGGAAAATCCGGAGCTGGGAAAGAGAACCATACCGTTTTGTCGTGAGCTTTATATAGAGCGTGATGATTTTATGGAAAATCCGCCAAAGAAGTATTTCAGACTCTTCCCGGGCAATGAAGTAAGACTTATGCATGCATATTTTGTAAAATGTGAAAGCTTTGTCAAGGACGAAAATGGCAAGGTTATCGAAATACATTGTACTTATGACAAGGAAACGAAGAGCGGTTCGGGCTTTGAAGGACGCAAGGTAAAAGGTACGATACACTGGGTTGCAGCTCCTTTTGCAACGAAGGCAGAGGTAAGACTTTATGAGAATATTGTTGATGAAGAAAAAGGTGTTTACAATGAGGATGGCTCATTGAACTTAAATCCTAATTCTCTTACGGTGCTCAAGGAGTGCTATCTTGAGCCGAATTTTGCGGATGCAAAAGCATTTGACAGTTTCCAGTTTGTGCGAAACGGATATTTTTGCGTTGACTGCAAGGATTCTACAAAGGAACATCTGGTATTTAACAGAATTGTTTCACTTAAGAGTTCGTTTAAAATGTGATGAAGAAAGGAAGGCTTTACGATGTCTGATATTTTTTCGGATTTAGAAAGTTTTGGACTAGATAAGTTTTCAGAGATAGACATATACGGAGATAAAAAAGAAAACGAGGGACTAAAGGAAGGTGCGGCGGCTAACAAGGCACCTGTCGTTAATGAAAAGGATCTTATTTTTAACAAGACATATAATTGTGTGGTATGTGGTGCCAACTTCAAGGCAAAAATGGTAAGGGCAGGCAAGGCACGTAACTTAGGTCATGATGATGATTTAAGACCAAGATATGAGAGGATTGATGTCATAAAGTATGAAGTTTTGATGTGCCCTTATTGCGGTTATGCTGCTTTGATGAAGAATTTTCAGGACATTACGCCTACTATGCGTATGCTGATTAGAGATAATATTTCTTCAAATTTTAAACACAGAGATTTCACAGGTGACATTTATACTTATGATGAAGCTATTGAGAGATATAAGATTGCTCTTTTAAACAGCATCATAAAACGTTCAAAAGTAAGTGAGAGGGCTTACACATGCCTTAAGCTTTCATGGCTTTACAGAGGAAAAGCTGAAAATCTTCCGATTGACACTCATAATTATGAAGAGGAACTTGATGAGTGCAGAAGAAATGAAGATGAATTTACGAAAAAAGCATATGAGGGATTTACACAGGCTTTGGCTAATGAGCTGTTTCCTATCTGCGGCATGGACGAACCTACTTTGTCCTACATCATGGGAGTGCTTGCCAGAAAGTGCAAGGACTACAATAACTCTATGAGGTTATTCGGCAGTATTATTTTGTCAAGAAGTGCAGGCAGTAATCTTAAAGAGAGTGCAAGAGAGCAGAAACAGATTCTGGTCAGAGAAATGAAGAATGATTTGAATTAGTAATTCTTATGGGAAGGAGTTAAAGATGTTAAAAAAATATCTTGGCTGTATAAAGACTGTATATAACGATAAGATTCGTAAACATATTAAACCTGTCACAAAATATAGTGTGGTAAATCTTTTGCTTCTGGCACTGCTTGTCAATTTTATTGTGGAATGTTTCAGCAGAAGCAGCGTTATCAAGGCTGTGGTATTTGCATGTACCAAACCGCATATTTTCCTTTATGGAGTGCTTATTATAGCGATGACTATGTCATTCGGACTTGTCATAAGGAGAAGGTACTTTTGGTATCTTTTGGTAAGTTCTTTGTGGCTTGCCGGAGGAATAACGAACTATGTCATTCTTTCAGCACGTGTAACACCGTTTACTTTTACTGATATAGTATTGCTTGGCGACGCTTTGGCGGTGTGGCATCTATACTATTCAAAAGCCAAAATGTTTATGATGGTTACCGGTGTAGTGCTCGCAATAATAGCAATAATAGTGTGTTGGTTCCTTTTGCCTAAATATAAGGGCAAGTTAAACAGGCTTACGGGTGCAATTACGGCTGCGGTGTTTACGATACTGGTATACGGAGTTACTTCTTTGTATCTTAATTTTGGCGTGGTAAAAAGCAGTTTTGCCAATATAGCAAACGCATATAAAAACTATGGATTTACGTATTGCTTTTCGGGTTCGGTAATTAACAGAGGCGTAAGAAAACCGAAGGGATATTCCTCTGAAATTATCCAGCAGATAAAAGATGGTATTGTTGCAAATGATGACAACAATAAGCAGGAGGAGAAGGATTATCCTAACATCATATTTGTTCAGCTTGAATCCTTTTTTAATCCTAATAATCTTAAAGGTACAACCTTTACAGAAAATCCGGTGCCTTATTTTGAATATCTTTATGAAAATTATCCTCACGGATATCTTTCTGTTCCGTCATTTGGAGCGGGAACGGCTAACACTGAGGTTGAAGTTATTATCGGTATGAATATAGACGATTTTGGTACAGGAGAATATCCGTATAAGACTATATTTAACAAACAGGTATGTGAGTCTACGGCGTTTGACCTTCGTGAGCTGGGTTATACGGCGCATGCCATCCACAATAATACTGCCGGATTTTACAGCAGACATCAGGTGTTTGCAAATCTTGGATTTAACACATTTACATCAGTGGAATTTATGACTAAGTTTGATACGACACCTCTTGGGTGGGCTAAGGACAGTTGCCTTATTCAGGCGATTACGGACTGTATGGACTACAGTGACGGTGTTGATTATATATATACCATATCGGTTCAGGGACATGGCAGTTATCCTAATGATTATACTGAAGAAGACTATGTAGCCAACAATATGCATATCAGGGTGTCTGATTTCGCTGACGAGGAAAATACGGGTTCATTTACCTACTATGTAAATCAGATATCGGAAATGGATCAGTTTGTGCGAAATCTGGTAACGGAACTTGATAAGCGTGATGAAAAGACTATGGTAGTATTTTATGGTGATCATCTTCCTACTTTTGACCTTGATGATGATGACTTGAAAGAAGCCTCTGTATATGAAACGCAGTATGTTGTATGGAACAATTTTGATTTGCCTATGGTAGAAAAGGATCTTCAGGCATATCAACTGACAGCGCATGTACTTGATATGGTGGGTATTTCACAGGGAACATTGATAGAATATCATCAGGCATACAGCGAGAGTAAAGATTACCTCAAAAATCTTAAACAGCTTGAGTATGATATGCTTTACGGCGGTCATTATGTGTATGACGGAGAAGTGCCGTTTGAAAAAACGGATATCAAATACGGTGTACGCGATATAGTGGTTAAAGGTGTAACATTTACCAATGATGAAACATGGGTGATTGGTGATAATTTTACCAAATACAGTAAAGTCCTGATAAACAACAAGGAATATGAAACGGAATATGTTTCTGATTTCCTTATTAAGGTTAAAGATTACAATCTTGTTGAAGGTGATGTTGTCAAAATACTGCAGCGAAACGGTACGATTTCATTCTATGAAACAAATGAAGTGGTATATTAGGTGTCTGTTAAATGACATATACTTTTAAAAAATGTAATATAATGAATGCCTTGCAGTGTGTTGCAAGGCATTTTATATGTAAACTATTCTTCTATCGAAATGTTTTTTTGAGCCCATAGTTTGAGGGCGGTAGCATTTTGGGATATTTTATCCAATGAATCGAGAATGGTAAAAAATTCCTGCTCTTCGGATTTGCTGATTGTTCCGTCTTCACATAATGAAATAAGTGAGGCACGGAGTTCATCGATATTTTTGAGAGAACCTAAGACCTTAAGTACCAATCTGTCAAAATCGGAGATGTCTACTTTTTTTATATTGTCACGACCGATAGGACACATAGTGGCACAGTGCGAGTTACACAGCTCAGGAGTATTGTATGTTTTTGCCATTTGATAAACCTCTTCAGGATATGGCGTAATATTTCCTAATTCAATTCTTGCAAGTCGTGTTCTGTCTATTCCTAAAATCTGTGCAGCATTTTCCCTGCTGTCAAAATCAGGATTGCCAGAAGCGGCTTCATATCTTGCCATACAATATATATTGTCAGCAGCTTTTGTGGCTTTCTTTCCCATAATTCCTCACATTCTTCTTTGCGTATTTGTGTTGCAAGAGTATAAACATATTAATCTTTAACAATATATAGTATACCATTGAAAGAGTAAAAACACAATTATGGGAAAAAGATTTAAAAAAATTGCAAAAAGCTGTTGACAAACCAAAAAGTATGTAGTATTATAAATAAGCTGTCGCATAAATGCGAAGCTCGCTGTCGCACAAAGCGAAGCGAACAGCACCTTGAGAATTGAATAGAAAAACAACCCTGAAATTCCTAAAAAGAATT
>CAMEJP010000056.1 GCA_945920185.1 uncultured Eubacterium sp.
AGTTTGGGCGACTGCCGGCTAATAGGTGCGCGAACCGAGTAGAAAACGAGCGGTCTTGTGTCATATCATTATGGGAATATGGCGTACAGGAAGAAATCCGGAGCGTTTGGGCGACTGCCGACTAATACTTGACAGAAACAGCTTTTGGAAATAAATTGACGATTGCTTTGTGGAATGATAAAATTAAGTATAACAAAGAGTGAAAGATTTGGAGAAAAGGTATGACTGTTACGGCTTATGTGCATATTTCACTGGAACTTTGGGGAAGTATATTTTGTCTGATAGCTGCATTGATTTTGTTCATCGGAAGAAATGTTAATAAAAAGCAGAGAATATTGTTAGTATATATGCAGCTATGTAATGCCTTGCTTCTGATTTCAGATTCTCTTGCATGGTTTTATAGAGGAAACGCAAGTACGGTAGGATATTATATGGTGAGAATAAGCAATATGATAGTGTTTATTCTTACATATTGTCTGTTGGGTCTTTTTACGGTGTATGTCAGCCGTACCATATTTTCATTAAACGGGGATGTGCAGGATGCTTCCGGTATTTGTGCGAAAGCATATAAAAAAAGCGGTATGAATCGTAGAAGCAAAACGGTAATGTTTTTGTGTGTGATTGGAATTTTATTAGTTATAATATCACAGTTTAATCATATGTATTACTATTTTGACAGTCACAATTTCTATCATAGAAACAAATATTTCTTTGTTTCGGAAATTTTGGGAATATCAGGTATGTTTATAAATGTGACACTTCTGCTGCAATACAGAAAAAGACTTGATAAGCAGATATTTTTGTCTTTATTGTCGTATATAGTATTGCCGATTGTGGTTGCCTCCGTGCAAATATTTATCTATGGAATTTCTTTGCTCAATATTGCCATTACTGTCGCAATGCTGTTTATGTTTTTGACGGAAGAGGTAAAACAGGCAGAACTGCTGGTTAAAAGGGAAACGGAGGTTAATGATATGCAGACGGAGCTTATGCTGTCTCAGATAGGACCTCATTTTATTTTTAATTGTCTTACCACAATAAAATATTTGTGCAAGACAAAGCCTGATACGGCGGCTGAGGCTGTAGATGAATTTGCCTGCTATTTAAGAGAAAATATAGATGCAATCGGAAAGAGAAAATGTATACCTTTTGAAAAAGAACTGACTCATGTGAAAAATTATTTGTCACTGGAGCAGAAACGCTTTAATGAACGTGTGAAGGTTGAATTTGATATACAGGCTTCGGAATTTGAACTCCCATCTCTTACACTGCAGCCCATAGTTGAAAATGCGGTTAAGCATGGAATTATGAAAAGGGCAGAAGGAGGAAATATAAAAATATCATCTTACAGTGATGAAAACGGATATTACATAACTGTGGAAGATGACGGGGTGGGATTTGACAGCACTGTTCCAAAACAGGATGGGAAAAATCATATAGGAATATTAAATGTACGCAGACGTTTGGAAACCATGTGTTCAGGCTACTTAAGCATTGAGAGTACCCCGATGGTCGGAACCAAGGCATTGGTATTTGTGCCGAGAAAAAGTGCGAGAGGCAATTAGTTACGGAATATAATTGAGAAAGAATGAAATGCTTATGAGAATTATTGCGGTTGATGATGAAAAAGCAGCTTTGGAAATTCTGCTGGATTGTATAAAAAATGTAGAAGATAAAGCTGATATAAAAGGATTTTTGCTTCCTGAAACAGCTGTTGATTATGCAGAGAAAAATGTGTGTGATATAGCTTTTGTGGATGTTGAAATGCCACAGATGAACGGTATGGACCTTGCACATAAACTAAAGAAAATTAATCCCTGTATGAACATAATATTTGTGACTGCGTATAAAGACTATAGTATGTCGGCATTTGAACTTCACGCAAGCGGATATGTTCTTAAACCGGTTACTGAATCAGCAATAAAAAGGGAAATGGACAATCTGCGTTTTCCTATAGCCTGTGATTATAAAGATAAAGGAATAAGAGCTGTTACATTTGGACAGTTTGACCTGTATGTAAACGGCGAGATAGTGCATTTTGGCAGAGCAAAATCAAAGGAACTTTTGGCATTTCTTATCGACAGGCATGGAGGCGGCGTAACCAAAAAAGAGATAGCGGGAGCATTGTTTGAAGACGAAGCGTATACAAGAAACATTCAGGATTATCTGAACAAGATTGTGAAAGAACTTGCCATTTCTTTACGGGAGGCAGGCGCAGAGGAGATTTTGATAAAAGAGCATAATTATTATGCTGTTGATGTCAATAAATTTAGCTGCGACCTTTACGAATATGAAAAGGGAGAAGCGGAGGCTTTAAATGCTTTCAGAGGCGAGTATATGACTCAGTACAGCTTTGGAGAGACTACGCTTGGAAGACTGCTGGATTAGATGATTGCGAATAAGAAGCCGGCATACAATTTTGAAAAAAGAGGACTTTATGCAGAATATCGAAAACATTATATTTGATATGGGAAACGTGCTGCTAAGCTATGACCCGTATGTGTCGCTTGATAAATACTGTTCGGGCGAAGAAGAAAAGAAGATAATATTAAAAGAACTGTTTATGGGACAGGAATGGGTTGAAAAGGACCTAGGCATAATGACTGATGATGAGGCGTTTGAGCGCATATCGTCAAGAGTCCCAAAAGAAAATCACACCGCACTTAGAAATTGCCTTGATTACTGGGATATATGCATGATTCCGATTAGGGGCTCTTTGGAATTTGTTGAAACAGTGAAGAACGAAGGCTATAATCTTTATGTCCTGTCAAATGCAAGCACCCGTTTTTACAGATATTTTCCGAAATATTATCCGCTTGATACATTTAAGGGCGTGGTAGTGTCGGCGGATATTCATATGATTAAGCCTGATATGAGAATATATGATTATATTTTGAAGAAGTATGATATGGCAGCGCAGTCATCAGTGTTTATTGACGACAGTCCCGACAATATATATGCAGCCTGCAGGACAGGCATTAACGGAATAATATTTAATCATAACTGGGAGGAAATTTATGAAAAAATACATAATGGCATTTGACCAGGGAACTACAAGTTCAAGATGCATTATATTTGACAAGAGTGGCAATATAATCGGAAAAGCCCAAAAAGAATTTGAACAGATATATCCGAAACCGGGCTGGGTAGAGCATAATCCGTTGGAAATATGGTCTTCACTTTACGGTGTGGCTGTTGAGGCTATGACTATGTCGCAGGTAACGGCACAGGATATAGACAGCATAGGTATTACAAATCAGCGTGAAACGACGATTTTGTGGAATAAGAGCACGGGTGAGCCGATATATAATGCCATATGCTGGCAGTGCAGGAGAACCTCAGATATGATAGACAGAATTAAGGCTGACGGACTTACGGGCATCATATCCAAAAAGACAGGACTGATAGCTGATGCGTATTTTTCGGCAAGCAAGATAGCATGGATACTGGACAATGTAGAAGGCGCAAGGCGTGAGGCTGAAGCGGGAAATATCCTGTTTGGAACGGTTGACACATGGATAATCTGGAAGCTGACAAAGGGAAGAGTACATGCTACCGACTACACAAATGCCTCGAGGACAATGCTTTATAACATTCATACAAGGCAGTGGGATGAAGATTTGCTGAAGCTGTTTAATATTCCGCACAGCATTTTGCCAAAGGTATATCCTTCAAGTTATATGTATGGAGAAACAGATAAAACCCTGCTTGGCGGCGAGATACCTATATCGGGTGTTGCCGGTGACCAGCAGGCGGCACTTTTTGGACAGTGTTGTTTTGAGGCGGGAGAAGTAAAGAATACTTACGGAACAGGCTGTTTTATGCTTATGAACACAGGAAATAAGCCGATTGAGACTAAAAACGGTCTTCTTACAACCATGGCGGCAAGCTGTGGAAGTGAAGCATCATATGCACTGGAGGGCAGCGTGTTCGTTGCGGGGGCAGCGGTACAATGGCTCAGGGACAGCATGCGTATGGTAAAAGATGCAGCCAGTACTAAGATGTATGCCGAGAGGGTTACGGACACCGCAGGAATGTATATAGTTCCGGCATTTGCGGGAATGGGTGCTCCGTACTGGAATCAGGATGCCAGAGGTACGGTGGTAGGCATAACAAGAGGATGTACGAAAGAACATTTTGTCAGAGCAACATTGGAGTCGATAGCATATCAGACATATGACGTGCTTCGTGCCATGGAAGCAGATTCGGGAATTATGCTTAAAAATCTCAAGGTGGACGGCGGAGCATGTGCAAATGACTTTTTGTTACAGTTTCAGTCTGACATATTGGGAACAAATGTTGAAAGACCAAAATGTATAGAGACTACGGCTCTCGGTGCGGCGTATCTGGCAGGACTTGCCACGGGATATTACAAAGATTTGGAAGAAATTAAAAGTAACTGGCAGCTTGATACCATATTTACCCCTGATATGTCTGCTGATGACAGACTGTCAAAATTAAAGGGCTGGAAAAAAGCCGTAAAATGTGCCATAGCCTATACACAGGCATAACAAAGGAGAATGTTATGGAGAAGATTTTGGAAATATTGAGCGAACTGAATATGATTGCGGTTTCTGTGAGAATGCTGCTTGCAATGCTTCTGGGAGGCGTTTTGGGACTTGAACGCGAGCAATATAAGAGGGCTGCGGGCTTCCGTACTTTTATTATAGTCTGCGTAGGCTCTGCACTTGCCACGATGACAGGTATATATATGAAAGAAATTGCGTTAAGCACCGAGGCGGCGAGGATACCGGCTCAGATTATAAGCGGCATGGGATTTCTTGGTGCAGGAACCATACTTGTTACAAGAAACAGTAAAGTAAAAGGTCTTACGACAGCGGCGAGTCTGTGGACATCAGCATGTATAGGAATCGCCGTGGGAGCGGGCTTTTATGCGGGCGCAATATTGGGAACGCTTGCCATTATGCTGGTGCTTGGAATACTAAGGCTTCTTGAAAGCAGCATGCGCCATAAGTCAAGAGAATGCGAGATATATCTGGAGGCTACGAGCAATTCCGTGATGAGACAGATTGTAAGAATGTCAAAAGCCAATGACATAAAGACCTTTGATTTTGAGGTAAGTTCCATAGACGACGGAAAAGAAAGAGTGTTAAGCATCATATTCAGGGCAAAACGTAATAAAAGTGATATGACATGGGAAGAATATGTGGAGGCTCTAGAAAATCTTTCTGATGTTATATTTGTGGAGGAAATATAATGACAATTCAACAGTTAAGATATGCAGTATGCATAGCAAACAGCAATTCGATGAATAAAGCCGCAAATGAGCTTTATATTACTCAGCCAAGCCTTTCAAGTACCATAAGGGACCTGGAGGATGAACTTGGTTTTGACATATTTCTGCGCTCTAACAGAGGTATATCCATAACACAGGAGGGCGAAGAATTTTTGGGATATGCAAGGCAGATACTTGAACAGTACTCTCTTATGGAGGAAAAATTTATAGAAAAGAAAATGTCTAAGAAGAAGTTCAGCGTATCTATGCAGCACTATACCTTTGCAGTACAGGCTTTTATAAAAATGGCAAAGGAATTCGGAATGGATGACTATGAGTTTGCCGTTCACGAAACCAAAACCTATGAGGTTATAGAAAATGTAAAGAATCAAAAGAGCGAGGTTGGAATATTGTATCTCAATGATTTTAACAGACGTGCTCTTTTGAAAATATTTCATGACAATGATTTAGAGTTTGTGCCATTGTTTGACTGCGGCATTTATGTATATATGTGGAATAAGAATCCTTTGGCATCTAAGGAAAAGGTGTCTTTTGAAGACCTCAAGGCATATCCGTGCCTTTCGTTTGAACAGGGACAGAATAATTCTTTTTATCTTGCAGAGGAAGTCTTCAGTACATATGAGTACAAGCAGATTATTAAGGCTGACGACAGGGCGACACTGTTAAATCTTATGGTAGGTCTTAATGCATATACACTATGCTCGGGCATCATATGTAACGGACTTAACGGCGGAGAATATGTGGCCGTTCCGCTTGACACTGATGATAAGATGACCATAGGTTATATAAAAAAGAGCAGGATGCCTCTTAGCAGACTTGGTGAAAAGTATATTGAGGAACTTAAAAAATGTGAAGAAGGCATTTTGTAACAGATATAGTTTCAGCCTATAACGGGCTATTGTTTTTATGTATTAGCATATAAGGCTTTGTGTTGGTATAATACAAGCATAAGAAAACCTATTATTCAGATAGGAATTAAAGATAAAACAAGGAGGATGAGATTATGTCAGATATCAAAGAAAGTGCAGTAGAGTTAATAGGAAATACACCAATACTTAAAATCAGCCGTTACAGCGAAAGAGCAGGAGTTAAAAATGCAACAATTCTTGCAAAGCTGGAATACCTTAATCCGGCAGGCTCCGTGAAGGACAGAATAGCTCTCGCCATGATTAAGGACGCAGAGGAAAAAGGAATATTAAAGCCGGGCGCTTCCATAATAGAACCTACAAGCGGTAACAAGGGAATCGGACTTGCTGCTGTGGCAACAGCAAGAGGATACAAGGCGATACTTACGCTTCCTGACACCATGAGCGTGGAGAGAAGAAATCTTCTTAAGGCATACGGTGCAGAGCTTGTTCTTACAGAAGGAGCAAAGGGCATGAAGGGTGCCATTGCCAAAGCAAATGAACTCAAGGAGGAAATACCGGGTTCTGTTATATTAGGTCAGTTTACTAATCCGGCTAATCCTGCAGCACATAAGAACACCACAGGTCCTGAGATTTGGAAACAGACGGACGGAAAGGTAGATATATTTGTGGCAGGCGTAGGTACGGGCGGAACAGTTACAGGCGTCGGAGAATACTTAAAGGAGCAGAATCCTGACATTAAGATAGTTGCGGTAGAACCTGCTACAAGCCCGGTTCTTTCAAAGGGAACAGCCGGTTCGCATAAGATTCAGGGAATAGGTGCAGGTTTTGTGCCTGATACCCTTAACACAAAGGTGTATGACGAAGTTATTACAATAGAGAATGATGATGCTTTTGCTGAAGGAAAGGCATTTGCCGTTACCGAGGGTATACTGGTGGGAATATCTTCAGGCGCAGCACTCAAAGCTGCAACAATACTTGCAAAAAGGCCTGAAAATGCAGGAAAGACAATAGTTGCACTTCTGCCTGATTCAGGTGACAGATATCTTTCAACACCATTATTTGCTGATTAAAGCGACGGAAAAATCTGTATAGTATAAATAATTCTGTGAAAAATCTGTTGTTTGCCAAACTGTATTTTGATATAATATAGCACGTTGAATGTAAATGTTGAAAACAGTTTAGAAGGTAAAGCAATATGAAGTTTCAGATAGATAAAAAGAATATGATGTTTTCTAACAGGGCGTTATTCGCCCTGTTAATTCCTATTGTGGTGGAACAGCTCTTAAATTCATTTATGGGTATGGCTGATACCGTAATGGTCAGCAATGTGGGAAGTGCCGTTATATCAGGCGTATCTCTTGTAGATTCTGTCAATAACCTGATTGTGCAGCTATTCTCTGCAATGGCTACAGGTGCTGCTATAATTTGTTCTCAATATATAGGAAGAAGAGATACAAATGGGGCAAATAAGGCTGCGAGACAGGTAATACTTACCGTACTTGTGGTTTCTCTTACGATTACCGTACTCGGCATTTTGTTCAGAAAGCCAATGCTGCATTTTATATTCGGTAAGGTTGAGGCTGACGTTATGTCCAGCGCGTTGTCGTATTTTTTCTTTACGGCCCTTTCTTATCCGTTTCTGGCGCTTTTTAATGCAGGTTCGGCATTGTTCCGTTCGAGCGGAAATTCGAGATTTCCCATGATGGTATCAGTTATATCAAACGTGATGAATATTGCGGGAAATGCATTGTTTTTATTTGTGTTTAAGTGGGGAGCTGCGGGTGCAGCGATATCTACGCTTATTTCAAGAATCTTTTGTATGATAACGGTATTTGTGGCTTTAAGACGTCCAAGGCAGGAAATTGTTGTAAACAGCTACCATACCATAAGACCTGATATGACTCTTATAAAGAAGGTACTTGCAATAGGTGTGCCGTCAGGTATTGAAAACAGTATGTTTCAGTTTGGAAAACTTGCCATTCAGTCTACGGTATCTGCCATGGGTACTACTGCCATAGCGGCGCAGGCGATGACAAACATTCTTGAAAATGTGAACGGAATATTCGGAATAGGAGTCGGAATGGGGCTTATGACTGTTGTAGGTCAGTGTATGGGTGCAAAAAGGAAAGAGGAAGCACGGTATTACATACTTAAACTTTGCGGGATTGCGGAGATAGGTATGGTAATATCATGTCTTATTGTTTATGTCCTGGCATCTCCTATAACAAAAATTGCAGGAATGGAGCCGGAGAGCGCTAAGCTGTGTATGGAAATGGTAACTGCAATTACGATAGTCAAGCCTATTGCATGGACATTCTCATTTGTCCCTGCATACGGTATGAGGGCTGCAGGAGACGTAAAGTTTTCGATGATAACCTCCACGCTTACTATGTGGTGCTGCAGGGTAGCCCTTTGTATAGGACTTGTGCGTGCATTTGATATGGGACCTATGGCAGTATGGTACGGTATGTTTGCAGACTGGACCGTAAGAAGTATAATATTTGCAACAAGATATTTCAGCGGCAGATGGATGAAGAAAAAGGTAATATAGATGAAAAAGTTGGTAATAGGTATGCTTGCCCATGTAGATGCGGGAAAAACCACATTGTCAGAGGCAATGCTTTATGAGAGTAAGACGATAAGAAAGTTAGGCCGTGTGGACAGGAAGGACACATTTCTTGACACTTTTGACATGGAAAAAAACAGGGTGATAACTATATTTTCCAAAGAAGCACGAATGAAACTTAATGATGCCGAAATAACACTTCTTGATACTCCGGGTCATGTGGATTTTTGTGCCGAAATGGAGCGTACTCTTCAGGTACTTGATTATGCGGTGCTTGTTATCAGCAGTACCGATAATGTAACGGGGCATACGAGAACCCTGTGGCAGCTTTTAGCTAAGTCAAGAATACCGGTATTCATATTTGTTAACAAGATGGATATGGAAAATGCAGGACGTGAGGTTATACTTAAAAAGCTTTCGGTGGGGCTTTCAGACAAGATTGTGGACTTCACAAATGATTGCTGTGATAGATTTTATGAAAATATTGTTCAGAATGATGAGGAATGCTTTGAAAAATATATGGAAGGGACTATGCCGGGCACAGAAGAGATTGCAGAACTTATAGCCGCAAGAAAAGTGTTTCCGGTATGCTTTGGCTCGGCTTTAAGGCTTGAAGGTACAGACGGATTTTTGAATGTCATTGAAAAGTATACACTAAACCCATCATACAAGGCAGATTTCAGCGCAAGAATTTACAAGATATCAAGGGATGAGCAGGGCAGCAGAATAACCCATATGAAAATTACAGGAGGTAGGCTTCGCGTAAAAGATGTCATTCTCGGAGAAAAGGTAAATCAGATAAGAATGTACTCCGGAAGCAGATATGATGTCGTGTCAGAAGCTTCATCAGGTGAATTGTGCGTGGTGACGGGTCTTAACAATACAAAAGCCGGAATGGTGCTTGGAGCAGAGGAGGGAGAATATACACCGCTTCTTACTCCTGTACTTAATTATGCGGTTAAACTGCCGGAAGGAACGGACAGTACCC
Organism: uncultured Eubacterium sp.; assembly: GCA_945920185.1. Classification (GTDB taxonomy): domain Bacteria; phylum Bacillota; class Clostridia; order Lachnospirales; family Lachnospiraceae; genus CAMEJP01. Next base: position 9,681 of record CAMEJP010000056.1, read on the forward strand.
TTATGCTTTCAAAATTTCTCGAACTGGAAGAGGAAGAACCGGAGCTTCATATAGTGTGGAATGAGTATCTTAAGGAGATACAGCTTGAACTTATGGGCGAAGTGCAGACTGAGATTATAAAAGCTATGGTAAAGGAAAGATACGGTGTAGATATAGATTTTGGCGCAGGACATATAGTGTATAAAGAAACCATAGCGGATCATACTTATGGTGTGGGACATTTTGAACCGCTGAGGCATTATGCCGAGGTGCATCTCGTACTGTCGCCGAACGAACCGGGAAAAGGTATAACCTTTGAAAGTAAATGCAGCGAAGATGTTTTAGATAAAAACTGGCAGAGACTTATAAAAACGCACATTTTTGAAAAGACTCACAGAGGCGTGCTTGTGGGAGCTCCTCTTACTGACGTTCATATAACGCTTGTCGCAGGAAAGGCACACAATAAGCATACTGAGGGAGGAGATTTCAGACAGGCTACATACAGGGCACTGCGTCAGGGACTTATGGAAGCTGAGTCGGTGCTTTTAGAGCCTTTTTATGATTATACGCTTACCGTTCCCGTAGCAAATGTAGGAAGAGCCATGAGCGACATAGACGCTATGTCAGGAAGTTGCACGGTGTCGGAGACAAACGGAGTGGAGACAATCCTTGTAGGCAGGGCGCCTGTAGCTTCCATGTGTGATTACCAGAAGGAGATTCAGGCATATACAAAGGGATTTGGAAGACTTAATCTCACTGTATCCGGATACGGAAAATGTCATAATTCAGAAGAAGTCATAGAACGTATGGCGTATAATCCTGATGAGGACAGAAGAAACGAGAGCGGTTCGGTATTTTGTGCAAATGGTTCGGGATTTGTGGTGCCATGGTATGAAGTGAAAAATTATATGCACATCGGGCAGGTGTCAGAAGACGGAACAGTTTCTGCCAATGATGCCATAAAGACCATAAAAAGCCGCTATGATGAAGAAGTGTCGCTCGGAACAGAGGAGATAGACGCTATTATAGAAAAGACATTTTATGCCAACAAAAGGGATAAATCAGAATTAAGACGCAGCTTTGTAAGGCACAAGGCAGAAGAAACTTTTGTAAAATCAAAACCGGTTATAAATCTGCCTAAGTATATGCTTGTGGACGGATACAATGTCATATTTGCATGGGACGAGCTTAATATGCTTGCTAAAGAAAATATAGATGCGGCAAGAGATGCACTTAAAGATATACTGTGCAATTATCAGGCTATGAAAAAAATAAATCTTATTGTGGTTTTTGACGCATACCGCGTAAAAGGGCATAATACCGAGATAGGAACTTATCACAATATAAATGTGGTGTTTACCAAAGAAGCTGAAACGGCAGACGCTTATATCGAAAAATTTTCTCACGAAAACGGCGGAAAATATGATATTACCGTAGTGACTTCTGACGGACTTGAGCAGATTATCATACGCGGTCAGGGCTGCAAGCTTATGTCAGCAAGAGAATTTAAGGAAGAAGTAGAAGCTGTGAATAGGGAACTTAGGGAACAATATAACATTTTGTGACAAATGAGCATGGGGTGCGGAAAGGAACTTTATGATAAAAACTATTATAAGAAGTATGGTATTGATTATAGGCGCAGTTTTTTTAGTATGGTTTTGTATTCCTCTTTTGGCAGCAGGATTGTTTAACATTGGAAATGCTACAGGAATAGTGATATCTGTGATTTTATGTATATACGGTATAATGTTTAAACGAATAAATGCTTTTGTAAGAAACAGCCTGAAATATACTTTGGGAAAAATAATATTTTCGGCAGCAGGAGTAGTGGCAGTAGTGATACTGGGATTTGCTGTTGCCATTACAATATGTATGGTAAAGGCTTCAAACAATCGGCCTCAAGGTAATGCTACTGTAGTTGTACTGGGTTGCAGGGTGTATGGAGAGAATGCAAGTCTTATGCTGAGCGAAAGGCTTGATGCTGCTTATGAGTATCTTGATAAGCATCCGGAAGTAAAGTGTATAGTATCAGGAGGTAAGGGTAACGGTGAGGATATTTCCGAGGCGTTGTGTATGTATAGGTATCTGGTAGAAAAAGGTATAGAGGCAGACAGAATATATATGGAAGATAGGTCTATTTCTACAAGAGAAAATATTGCATTTTCATATGAGATAATTAAAGAAAATGCTTTATGTGAAAGCATTGCCATTGTCACAAATGAATTTCATCAGTATCGTGCATCAAGTGTGGCAAAAACACTTTTGAAAGATGTTTATGCAGTGAATGGCAGGACTGCATGGTGGCTGTTTCCAACTTATTATGTGAGAGAACTCTGGGGTACTATGTACGAGTGGTTTTTGTAATTTTTATGACTTGACATAGGAGGTATTTCAATATTATAATAACAGTACACCCCAGAGGGGTGTTAAGATGCTGAAAATACGACATGTATATGCTGAATATTGTGGTGCAGGTATTTTGGAAAATCAACATATAGGAAGGTGATTATTTTGAAAGCAGATAAGAAAAAGGTTATGAAGCTTCTTAAAACTGCAAGAGGTCAGATAGATGGAATTATTAAGATGATTGAGGCGGACCGATATTGTATTGATATTTCACAACAGCTTATGGCGACAGAAAGTATAATAAATAAAGCAAATCAGGAGATACTATCATCACATTTAAAATGTTGCGTAAATAATGCTTCTGATGAAAAGGAAAGGGAAGAAAAGATTGATGAGATGATAAATATGCTTTCCAAGATTATGCGCTAAAGGAGGCTTAGTGTGAAAAATCACACTGATGTGCTGATTGTTCACACGGCTATTTGTGCCGGAGCGTCACAACTAGCTTTG
>CAMEJP010000057.1 GCA_945920185.1 uncultured Eubacterium sp.
CGCTGAAGCGTACGGTTTAGTACCGCTGCGAGGCGCAACTAAGCGCAAGCGGTCCTGGTTTGGAAACATTTCCTCTGGCTGAAGAGTCTGCCATAGAGATATTGAAAATAAAATTATACTACCTAAGTCAGGCATAATCTTCGCGTCAACTGCACAAAATACTTTTAAACTTTTCAAAAATATGTTAATATTGTAATATATTATAAGAGAAATCACATAAGGAGGTATATAATGAACAGATTTATAAGAAAACGTCTGCTTTCTCTTGTACTTATCATATGTATGGCATGCTCACTTTTTGCATGTAACAGAAAGACGGTTACCATACACACATCCCAGAAAGCATCAGAGACAGAAAAGGAAACAGAAAAAGAAACCACCAGCAAAAAAGAACACTCTACAGAGAAGAATAATAACACGGATGGAGGCTACTCTAAGCCTGTATTTGCAAACGGTACAAAGACAAGTGCAGAATTTACCGAATACTGTAACGAATACTTCAAAAAGACAGTATCGGAAAACCTCATTGACTTTCACTACTATTTAGACAATCCTTCTGTGCTCGGAATAACCGAATACAGCAAGGATTTTGGCAAAGTAGAGCTTGACAAAATATTTGACACCTCTGAAGCAAAGGAGATGCTTGATGACCTCAAGGAATTCAACTACTCCAAGCTTACAAAGACCCAGCAGCAGACATATGATATAATTTATGATGCACTTACACTTGATATTGAGTACGTCGACTACGCCCTGTACTCGTATACGTTCGGAGAGTCATTCGGCGTTCAGTCAAATATGCCTGTACTCCTTGCCGAGTATACCTTAAAGAGCGAGAAGGATGTAACTGAATATCTTGACCTTTTAAAGGCAGTTCCTGCATACTACAAGGATTTGATGGCACTTGAAAAGGTCAGGGCAGAAAAGAAGCTTTCTATGTCCGATGAGCTGATAAACGGAGTTATAAGCCAGTGTAAGTCCTTTATAGAAAATCCTGAAGCCAATTATCTCATTGATACCTTTAATTCAAGAATTGCATCAATAGAAGGTATTGACGAAGCAAAGAAAAATGAGTATATGAATCAGAATAAGCAGATTGTCCTTGAAAATATCATACCTGCTTATCAATATCTCATTGATGAATTTACGGCTATGCTTGGAAAGGGCTATACTTCGGGCGGAATAACAAACTACAAGAACGCAGACAAATATTTTGAATACTTCCTTCGTTCTTCAGTCGGAACTGACAAGACTGCTGACGAGGTTAATTCTCTTTTAAAGAAATATGCCTCATCATCCTTCACAGCGGTAACTCTTGCTCTTGCAAAAGACTCTTCCATACTGGATTCGATAGATGACCCTGCGTATCCTGTTACCGAGCCTTCTGCCATTGTAGAAGATTTGAAATCAAAAATCACAAATGATTTTCCGTCTGTTCCGGAGGTAACCGTAAACCTTCACACGGTTCATCCTTCGCTTTCAGAATTTTTAAGTCCTGCATTTTATATCACTTCGCCTGTTGACAACAACAAGATACAAAACATTTATATCAACAACGGCGCTGACGGCTCATTTTCAGGACTTTACCCTACCATCGCCCACGAGGGATATCCGGGACACCTTTATCAAAATCTCTACTACAGCACAACAAAGCACGAGCTTATCCGCGATACTATGAGCTATACAGGTTACTGTGAAGGCTGGGCAACATATGTTGAAATGATGTCATACAGCTATTCCGGACTGGATAAAAACCTTGCCACGGCTCTTGCAAACTACAATGTCTATATGCTTTGTCTTTACGGTCAGATGGATTTAGGTCTTAACTACTACGGATGGAGCTATGACGAGCTTGCAGCATTCATAGAAAAGAATTTTGGCGTATCTGATGATGAGATAATTAAGGAATTTTACAACCTCTTCCTTGAAAACCCGGGCAATTATCTCCATTACGTTTTTGGATATATTGAAATCATGGAATTAAAGAAAACTGCAAGCAGCGAGCTTGGAAGCAAGTTCGACCTTAAAGCCTTCCACACCTTCCTGCTTGACTTTGGTCCTGCACCTTTCTATATAATCGAGGATTATATGGATGACTGGATTAAGACACAGAAGTAATATCAGGCAAATATTTATCATTATAATTAAAAATAAGCCGATGGACTGTGATTTTTCTCACAGGTTCATCGGCTTTTATAAGTATAACCTTTTCATAACAAAGATATTTTTCTCTTACAAAAACAGCTTTATAATTTCCTTCGCCCAGCTTAAATAAGACGGCACATTTGCATCAATCAGATTTTTAATATACTCAATCTCCTGTGCGGTAAGCTTAGTGACTGTGACATCAGTTCTCTGATAAATGCTTCCGATTGCCTGTGTATCGCCTATGGCAATCATAGCCCTTGCATTATCGCCGATTGCCACATATTTGCCTATTGCCAAAGCTCCGACCGAAAAATCACCGATTGCGATTGCACCGAGCGATATAATTCCAAAGCTTATTGCTCCCGCCGCAAATACTCCGGCTGCAAAGCATCCTGCACAAAGAACTCCAAGCGCAAACAGTCCAAATGAAAGCAATCCGAGTGTGAGCAGACCGACAGACAATAAGCCTATCGAAAGCAGTCCAAAAGAAATAAATCCTTTTGCCATCAATCCGACTGCCACAATTCCCTGTGCGTTCAATCCGACTGCAAAAACCCCCTTTGCATTCTTTCCTATATGCCACAGAGGCATACCCCATAAAGTCTTTTTACTCTTTCTTTCACGAATTCTGAAAGGAAAAGTTATCCCCTCAGACTGCGTCCGATTATCTGTTTCTGCTTCATCTTTAAGCAGATAGTCAAGCGAACAGTTAAACATAGCGCTTATCCGTATCAGTTTGTCGGTTTCGGGATATGCACTGTCACTTTCCCATTTGCTGATTGCCTGTCTGGAAACTCCGAGAATATCGGCAAGCTGTTCCTGAGTGTAATTGTTTTCTTTTCGTAATTTTGATAACTTATCGCCTAATGTCATAGTGCGTCCTCCAATCTGAACGATTTGTTCACACCAATGATATCAGTTTGAACTGCAAATTGCCACCATTTTGAGGTTTCTAAATGTAAACTTTAGGTTGCGTTGTTGATTTTACGGTGTAATATTGTATTATGTCAATATTGTAATGACATTGTGAAATCTAAAATTTATTTGTCATGCCATCAGCTTAACTTTTCCAAATATTCTTCAAGTGCTCTTGCAAGCTGGTCAGGACAGGAAGTAGGTCTTCCGTTGCATTTAATGCCCTTAAGCCTGCTTATGGCTTCTTTGGCATTCATACCTTTTACAAGTGCTGCCACTCCCTGAGTATTGCCGTTACAGCCTCCCACAAAGCTAACTTCTTTAATTACACCATTTTCAAGTTCCAGATGTATCTCTTTAGAGCAGACTCCAAAAGTTTTGTATACCATATTTTCTCCAATCCGCAGCAACAAAATAAAGACCTGACATATATTTTACCATTTCTTTATCCTTTTGCCACTTTTTAATATTCCTGCTGTTACTCTTGTATAATCGGCATAATCAAAACATTTCTTAACAAAATACTTTGGGCTTCTCTTAACTTTTTGGCAGTTTACAGACTCTCCACCGCATTTTTAATGCGCTCCAGTGCTTCTGCAAGAATACTTCTCGGGCACGCCACATTTATACGCTGAAAACCTATTCCACTGTCACCGAATATCTTTCCGGAATCAAGCCACAGCCCTGCTTTATCTATAATAAGCTTTTCAAGTTCCTCCGAATCCAGCCCCAGTTCCCGGAAATTAAGCCATACAAGGTATGTACCCTCGTGTTCTACCATGCTCACTTTTGGGATGTTGTCTGTAACATATTCCTTTGTAAAGCGTATATTATCTCCGACATATTTTTTCATCGCCTGATACCATTCCTCGCCGTATCGGTAAGCTGCCTCGCATGCCACCAGGCCAAAGACATTCAGCTGACTGTAGCCTGCTGCATCTATCTGCGCCTTCAATGCTTTTCTAAGTACGGCATTCGGTACAAATATATTTGAAATCTGAGCTCCCGCGATGTTAAATGTCTTGCTCGGAGACGTGCATGTAATCGTAATATCTTCATATTCCTTTTTGAGAGCTGCAAATACATTGTGTTTTCCCACAAAAGCAAAATCCGAATGTATCTCATCGCTTACCACAATAACTCCGTGCTTAAGGCAGATATCTCCAAGCCTTATAAGTTCTTCCTTCGTCCAGACGCGTCCGACAGGATTGTGAGGATTGCAGAGGAAAAACAGCCTGATTTTGTTCTGAACAATCTTTTCCTCGAAATCCTGAAAATCTATATGGTACCTGTTGTCTTCGCCATAAACAAGTGTATTGCTTACTATTTTTCTTCCATTGTCGGCAATTACCTCACTGAACGGATAATATACTGGTGACTGGATAAGCACAGCGTCACCATAAGCGGTAAATGCCTGCACTGCCATAGCCAGTGCAAATACTATACCCGGAGTCTTTACAAGCCAGCTGCTTTTAACCTCCCATCCATGCCGTTTTAAAATCCAGCCTTTTACCGCCTCAAAGTATTCCTCTTTTCCTTCGCTATATCCGAATATTCCATGCTCTGTCTGGCGTATCAGCGCCTCCTGTATATATGATGAGGTTCTGAAGTCCATATCTGCCACCCACAAAGGCAGTACATCCTTTGGCATACCTCTTTCCACGGCAAAATCATATTTAAGGCATTTTGTGTTTCTTCTGTCTACAATAAGGTCAAAATCAAGATTTTTTTCTGCCATATCTGCCTCTCTTTCTAAAGCCCTTCTATACTGTTGAATACGCTTTCGAGTTCTCCTATAATGTCATTTATGTCTTCAATGCCGACTGAAAGTCTCAACACACTTTCCGTTATGCCGTTTTTGGCAAGTATATCCTTCGGAACGTCCGCATGCGTCTGAGTCACAGGGTAGGTAATGAGTGTTTCCACACCTCCAAGACTCTCCGCAAATTTAATCATACGTACCCTTTCCAAAACAGCCAGTGCAAATTCCTTGCTTTCCGTTTCAAATGTAATCATCGCTCCAAAGCCTCTGCTCTGTTTTTTCATTATCTCGTATCCCGGATGTGTCTTTAATCCCGGATATATGACACGCTTTACCTGTGGCTGCCTGCCTAACCACTCTGCCAGCCTGTGAGCATTCTGCTGTGCTCTCTCCATTCTGATGCCAAGTGTCTTGATGCCCCTGAGTATGAGCCAGCTGTCAAAAGGTGCCAGACCTGCACCCGTAGTTTTTATGTTAAAACGAAGTTTCTCGTCTATATCCTGCCTTGAAGTAACAAGAAATCCTGCCAAAGTGTCATTGTGTCCTCCAAGATATTTTGTTCCGCTGTGTATGACTATGTCCGCTCCAAGTTTAAGAGGATTCTGAAAATAAGGTGACAAAAATGTATTATCAACCACCAGCCAGATATTATGTCTCTTTGCTACATCCGCAAGACTTTCTATGTCTGCGACATTCATCATAGGATTAGTAGGCGTTTCCACATATATGGCTTTGGTGTCCTTTGTTATGTACTGCTCGACATTTCCCTCACAGCAATTAATGCTTGTAAAGGTAATGCCGTTCTTCTTTGAAATATTATTAAACAGCCTTATGCTTCCGCCATACAGGTCAGAATCTACAATAAGATGGTCGCCCGGCTTAAACAGTTCCATCAATGCAGATATCGCAGCCATTCCCGAACTAAATGCCAACGCGCTTATGCCGCCCTCCAAAGATGCCACCACCTTTTCCAAATGCTCCCTCGTCGGATTCTGCAGACGGCTGTAATCAAAACCTGTACTTTTACCGACGCCCATATGTGCATATGTAGCCGTCTGATATATTGGATAACTTATCGCACCATAGTGCTTAATACAGTCCTCTTCCTCTTCCAAATGTATACACTTTGTCGAAATACTTCTTTCCATATTGTCCTCCATTCCAAAACGTCAGCGTGAAACGCACTGTTTTATACTTGATATTTCCTATATGATTACTATGTTTTACATTATAGCAAAGGTTTCTGCGTCTGAATATTTCAAAAAAACTTTAACCGCTTATAGGTTTTGGCTATAACGACATTTAAAATTTGGGCAAAAAAATAGCGAGGCAATAAAAACTGTCCCGCTGATATCTCTTCGTCATCTGATTTCCCATACAACCGTAACGATATCCGTTATGTCAATATCGTCAGCCTCGATGTCAATGTCATAACTGCCAACGCTTGTTGACATACGGCATTCCTGTAATGCAAAAGTATCCATCGGCTTGCTTACAAAATCAATTTCTCCCCAGGAGTAATCAATATTAAGAATGTCTCCGAGAGATAGTCCGGCCGCCTTTGCAAGCACTTGTGCCTTCTTAGACGAATCAAGAACTGCTTTTTCAAGAAGCTCATTCTTTGACTTCTCAGGGTCGGCTACGGTATATTCAAGGCTGATTTCCGGACATATCGGTGCGTGACCGAGGGAATAAAGAATTTTTCCAAGACGTTTATTGTCCGCCGGAAACTCAATTTTCATACGATGGGTAAATTTATATCCTTCAAATCTGTTTTTCCAGCAGTTATCCCTATCCTGATATCTTTCATATTCCGCATCCACATTAAATTTCAGCGTACTCAGTTCATGACGCTCAAAGCCCTGCTCCTCAAAGATGTTCTTGATTTTCTCTGTCATCTCTGCCGATAAACGAAGGGCATCCGCATATTCCTTCTCAATGTCTTCAATCGTCATAATAAGCCTGATGGTATCCGGTTTTACCGAAATTTTTCCTTTTCCCGTAACTTTGATTGTTCTTTCCATTGTCATTCCTCCTGATATTACATTTTCATTCCTGTCTTTACTTTACGCCTGTCTTCCGATAAATTCATCAAATTTTTGTAAAACCTTACGCATATCTTCGCTTACTCTTTTCCGGCATTCCGCACGAAGATTGGCGGGTATGTCAAAATATGCCTCCGCCATGCTTCCGGTGATTGCCGCCAGCGTATCGGTGTCTCCGCCAAGCGAAACTGCATTTCTTATTGCGTCTTCAAAATCTTTTGCTTCAAGAAAAGCTGTAATTGCCTCAGGAACGGTCTGCTGGCAGCTTTCCACATGATGATAAAACGGTCTGATTTCATCCAAAGAACGGCTCAGATTATAGTGAAATTCGTTCTGAATATATGATTTTATCTCTTCTTTTCCCGCTTTGTTTCGTGCCATAAATATGGCACATGCTGTTGCCTCGGCACCTTTTATGCCTTCAGGGTGGTTATGTGTTACCACAGCACTTGCCCTTGCCGCTTTTCTTGTTTCTTCCAATGTATCATATAACCATCCGGCGGCGGATACTCTCATGGCAGAGCCGTTTCCGTAACTTCCGTACGGCTTTGAACTGTTACCCTTAAGCCATATGCGAAACCTGCCTCCGTATCCCGCATGAGGATATCTTCTGCCCCATTCTCTCATACTTCTGATTACCGCTTTTTCAATATCCAAAGCCTCGCCATTTGTTCCGACTGTCATCAGTGCCTCCGCTACCGCAACCGTCATAACGGAATCATCCGTAAATGTACATCCCGTGGTAAACAGTTCAAAATCCTTTGTCTTATCACCCATGTCAAACTCAAACGGACTTCCGATAATGTCACCTAAAATCGCACCGTACATAATTGCCTCCAATTCTCCGGAAAAATTCCGGTTAAACTTGCATAGCCTATTGCTATCCTAAATGTTTTTCGCACTTTCTTTCTCAATCTTTTCAAACAGAAGCTCCATCCTGCATTTCTTTTTACTCTTATACATATTTTTGTCATGTCGGTAAATGTATCTTACAACATCATAGAAGTTGTCCAGGGAAATTTCCTGTCTGTGAAATCCTTCACTGCATTTTCTTTTCTTAAAAAATTCTGCCTGATTACCTTTGTAATTGCCGTGAAATACCTTTGTAACCTTATCATTTGATATTTCGCACAGTTTACTACCCACTTTATCACCACCTTGTAAAAATAAGAGAATTGCACACATTCTCTCATATACTCTGTTTACCAGCCTTCGTCATCCATGGCATCGTCTACACCGTCTGCATAATCATCATCCTCATAATATCTGTCCCAATCGTAATCATCATCTTCATACACGGAATTATATCCTTCGTCATAAGAATTGTGGGATTTTCCTCCGGATGACGAATTTGACAAAGTATTTTTCTTTGGATTACTGCTTATTCCGCTATTGGCGGCAGATGTGCTGCGTGTAGTGCTTTTATATTTGGTAGTTGTGCCATAATTGTATTTATTATACAGATAATAATGATAGGCGCAATATTTTCCGCTGGACATACGTTCGTTCTCACATCCCTCTACCTTGCAGGCATTATTATCTAATACCAGAGTTCCAATTAATGCCATTATGCATATAAATACAACAAATGCCATTATGTCAATTAGAAAAGAATTCTGTTTCATGATAATCACTCTCCTTAAAAATCATCCTCGTCAGCATCATAATCATCATTTTCATCATAATCGTCATCTTCGTCATAATCGTCATCTTCGTCATCATAACTTGGGAAATCTCCCGGATATCCGAACAAAGCCTCATGCTCCTCGCGGCTGGTGCACATTAATTCGTCTCCTAACTCCTTTTCCGAAAAATCCACTTTGCCGTCTCTGTTAAAATCCATCCAATCCATAATAATTCCTCCTTATAAAAATGTTTGTTTTTTGTTACATTTCAACAATAGCATACTTTAAGTCCTATAAACAGGACTTATATTAGGGCTTTTGGAAAATTTTAGGAAAATCTTGCTGTTTCTGACACCGATTTTGACTTCAATATATTCAAAAACGGCATAGCAAAAGCTACACCGTCAATGTAATCAATTACAATATTTCATATTATATTCGTCAACGAATTTTATTGCATAGTCAATATCTGAAGGGCAGTCCACATACACGCCCTGAATGAACTGGCGTGTCTCATTTCCTTTTCCCGTTATCAGGACAACCGTCTTTTCCTTTGCGTCCTCAACAGCCTTTTTTAGTCCCTCACCTCTGTCATTTATGATAACATAAGGCTTGTTAAAAGGCTTTATATATTCCGCAACTTCCTCAGCTATGGCAAACGGGTCCTCCGTGGCAGGGTCTTCAGGTACGATGTATATCCTGTCAGCATGCTCTCCGGCGCTGACTCCGAGGTCATGTCTTCTTATAAGAGCCTTTCTTCCCGGACATCCGAAAACCACCGATATTTTGTAATCAGGATATTCCTTTTTGGTAGACTCGAACAGTTTTTCAAAACTTAACTTATTGTGAGCATAGTCTACTATCACTATAACTTTGCCATCCTTTGTTGCATAGGCTTCCATTCTTCCTTTAGAACGTGCTCGATACAAACCGCTTTTCATATACTCGACAGGAATTCCAAATTCGTAGGCGGTACAGATTGCTGCAAGCGCATTTTCCACATTAAAAAGTCCCGGCATTGTTATCTTAAATTCTTCGTCAAAACTGTGCGAACGCACATTAAATATTATTTCGTGTCCCACCTTTCGCACATTGTAGCCGTATATATCAGCCTCCGGCTTTTCCTGGCTGAATGTGATGACCTTCTCACATTTTGCGGCAGCCTTAAGGCTTCTTTCAAAAAACTGTGCATCAAGATTGACAACGCCTACTCGTGACTGGTCATATATTTTAAGCTTTGATGAAAAATAATCTTCAAAATCCTGATGCTCGATAGGACTTATATGGTCCTCTGAAATATTCAGCATAATGCCTACGTCAAATGTCACACCGTCTACCCTGTGATATTTAAGTGCCTGACTTGAGGATTCCATAACCATATATTCCATGCCTGAATTGACCGCATTTCTAAGATGTTTATACACTTCAACGGACTCAGGCGTAGTATTGTGCGATTCAAGACGCACAACTCCGTCATAGGTATCTATCGTGGAGGTTATGCCGCAGTCAATGTGTCCCTGTGCTGCCATATAATCATCTATTATTGCCTTGATATAGTATGAAGTTGTCGATTTTCCTTTTGTACCGGTAACGCTTGCAATCTTAATATCTTTTTGAGGCTCATTGTAATAAAGTGCGGCAATTACAGGCATAGCCTTTCTTATATCGCTCACGATAATGTGCGGGACATCTCCTCCGACCTCATACTGAATTTCAGAAACATAGACAAATGCTCCCGCATCAAGTGCCTGCATAAGATACTCGCCCTTAAATGCTGCACCCTTGCATATAAAGAGAGTTCCGTCAGAAGACTCTTTCGAGTTAAATGTCACATTTTCCACTCGTACGTCTTCTGAGCCGTACAAATTAACATCCTTTACAAGTCCTGCCTGCTCCAATGCATCGACATACTTTGATAATGTATATATATTCATTCTTATCCTCCATCCTGGAACGTCAGATATTCATAGCATTTCCACAAATGCCTATAATATTCAGGTGCCTGAGTACCAGGTAATCTTGCCTTTAACGAAATCTACCTTTGCTATCTGCTCGCTGATGGTATTGTTGTAATCGTTTATTATAAGCTCCAGCTCTTTTTTTGCTGCATCTTCTTCCTTTTGAAGTTCCGCAATACGTTCCCTGCAATATTTCTTTGAGCTGAATGAAAATATTCCAAGAGAAGACAACTGTGTTTCGCACTCTGTCATTTCATCATGTATAGAGTCAATAAGTTCTTCCTTCTCAGATTTCATTTTCTCAAAATACTGTCTTGTTCTGTTTAATCCGTCATTAAGCTCTTCAAGCTCCGACTCATAATATTTTCTCTTTTTCTCTTTGATAAACGGCAAATACTCGTATGCACTTTCCCATTTGTCATAGGATTCTCCAATAATGGAGTTAGAAACGTATCTGATAACTCCAAATCCTTTTTCATTGGCATCCATCAGGGTAATTACCTGCTTTGACAAATCATAAAGCTTAGTTGCTATGTCAAAAGTCTGCTCAATTAAATTTTCCATAGACTTATTTTTAGGCAAAGCTATCCAGAGTTTATCTATTCCCTCTGAAAGTTTCAACATATATGTATCTATTTTGCCGGTAAGGTGATATATTTCATTCTTAAGCTCCGAGAACTCGGCAGTTGCATTTGTAAATTCCGCCATCTTCTTTTCGTCTGCCAGCACCTTTTCATTTATGCCCTCTACATACTTTTGCATTCTGTCAAACTGCATTATTACATTTTCAAATACATATTTCTGTACCACAAAATCTGTGATACGGTTAGAGCGAAGCACATTCATTGCCTTGCCGAGAGCGGCAACGACAGGTCGGCTGTCCACATTTCCGATTTTCAGGTTTTCCGTAGTATCCCATATTCCCTCGTCAATAATCTGTTTTATTTCACACTTGACTGAATCGAGTGTATTTCTCACAGGGAATTCTTCCGCTTGAGGCTGTGCTGTGGCAGAAACTTCCTCCTGTACTTCAGGATGTGTCTGCAATTCTGAATGCGATTCCGGTTGTGGCTGTGGATTGATATCTGATGTTGGCTCCGGTTGTATTTCAGTCTGCATTTCGGGATGTACCTCGACCCGCTCCTCGTTATGTGCTTCAATCTGTTTTTCCGATTGTTCATAGGAAACATAAATCTTTGCAAAAACTATCGCCTTTTTACTGCCTTTTTTCCTTTTAGATATAGGTATAACATTTTTGGCTTCTGCTTTTACTATATTCAACGTTCCTTCCTTACACAAATCAGCAATAAAATCCGTGTAAGTCGCCAGAGTTCCCAATTCTTCCCCATCGCTGTTACACACCTGGCACACGTTTCTTTCATCAACACATAAGAAATTAAGCATAAGACTGTCTCCGTCACACAAAGACTCTATACGCTCAATGTTTTCTTTCTTATCCGTGTTAGCCAATTCCAAAACAAATGATGTACCATCAAATTCATTTTTAGGGCTATTTGACAGTTTCTTGAAGAATAACTCCAAACCTGCATTCTGAACCATCGAAATTGCTCCTTTTAAAATCAATCAATTTATGATATATATGACACATTAATATTTTCACATTGCCAAAAAAAGAACCTTACGGTTCTTTCTTCCTAGAGGTGCGAGCCGGATTTGAACCGGCGATAACGGTGTTGCAGACCGGGGCCTTACCACTTGGCTATCGCACCATATATTAAATTATAACCAATAACTGTAAAATAGTCAACAGTTATTTGACACCTCATTTGGGTAAAAAAAGCGAATCTGATTCGCTCTTTTTATCTGACGTGTTTAATTAACTCCCCGAGTAGGGTTCGAACCTACGACCCTTCGGTTAACAGCCGAATGCTCT
>CAMEJP010000058.1 GCA_945920185.1 uncultured Eubacterium sp.
TTCTGACAGACCGCGTACTCCGCAGGTGATAAAGGATATGACGGTAGAACTGTTTGGCGTCGAATACCCTGAACCTGAGGTGCTGTAAAAATTGTCAATTTCATAGGCGTAAGCCATTTTGATTATAAGGAAGAGAAATGTAACTATGTTGCACCCATGGCGGACGAAGCATGTTTGCGTAAAGGCTTTGTGGGTAGTGCAGGTGTGTTCAGTCCGGTGAAATAAAGCAAGCTTTTATTTCTTCAAAGCAGGTTCTCTTCCTTTATTTTTATATAAGCCTTGAAAATGACATTTATAAAGGAGGATGCCGTATGTCTGTATCACAGGATATGAGAAGTTCGGAGCAATGGCAGCTCTTTCTTCTTTATAAGAAAAAGAATCATATTTCTAAAAATGAAGCCGCCAGAATAGAAAATTTTATAGAGAAACGAAGCTATGAACACTACGCACAGCTTATTGAATCAGGGCATTTTCCAGAAAGTATACCGCGAAAACTGATAATCAATAAAGAAGGTACGGATAAGAAACGTGTAGTGTATTCGTTTAATGATGATGAAAATGTGGTTTTAAAATTTATAGCATACGGACTGTATCAGTTTGATTATGTATTGACCGACGGGTGTTATGCCTTCAGGAGAAATTATGGCGTTAAAGACGCAATGAAGCATTTTCACAAAAATGCGGCGTACAGTCATAAGTACTGTTTTAAGGCGGATATAAGTAATTATTTTAATTCGATAGACGTAGAACTGCTGCTTGATAAACTTAAGTTTGTTGAGGAGAAGGATGAGACTTTGTACAAACTGTTTGAAAGGTTGCTTTGTGCCGACTCGGTATATGAAAACGGGAAACTTGTAAATGAGTCGCGCGGAGCAATGGCAGGCACACCTGTTTCGCCGTTTTTTGCAAATGTCTATCTTTCTGACATGGACAAATGGTTTTGCGAGCGCGGAACAGAATATTTCAGATATTCTGATGACATACTGATTTTTGCCGACACCGAGGAAGACATGAACTTTTACATACAAAAATTTACCGACATCCTTAGAGAACACAGGCTGTCGGTAAACAAGTCCAAGGTAATGCTTGCCAAACCATACGAGACATGGGAATTTCTAGGCTTTTCGTACAACAGGGGCGAAATAGATTTGTCGGAAAATACAATGAAAAAAATCAAGGGAAAGATAAAGAGAAAGGCTGACGCCCTGAGAAGATGGCAGAGAAAAAAAGGTCTGCCCCCTGAAAAGGCGGCAAAGGGTTTTATAAATGCCATGAATATAAAATTTTTCGGTACGGAAAGCGAAAATGAATCAGAAAGGGAATCTGATTTCTTACGGGACGAATTCACATGGGCAAGGTGGTTTTTTCCAAATATTACTACTGACAAAAGCCTCAAAATCATTGACGCCTATATGCAGGAATATATAAGATATGTAATCACAGGGCGTCATTACAAGGGAAATTACCGCATAACATACGGACAGCTTAAGGAGATGGGATACAGAAGTCTGGTAAATGAATATTATAAGGGCAGAAAGAGACCCCTATATCCATCCTCCGTCCATAACGATGGTCTGACCTGTTAGGTAAGGATGCCTGGTGGCAAGACCATAGACTAAGTCAGCAGTTTCCGTTGCGGTTCCAAGACGCCCTGACGGTATCTCGTTTATGAGCTCGATAAGCTCTGAGTCATCAAGAAAATGGTTCATTTCCGTGTCTATGGCACCTAGAGCCAAAGCTATTACCTTTATGCCGCTTGGTGCAAGTTCTTTGGCAAGTGCTTTGCTGAAAGCGTTGACTGCTCCTTTGGTAGCGGAGTAAGCCACCTCACATGAAGCACCCGCCACACCCCATACTGAGGAAATGTTAAGAATACATCCGCATTTTTTGCTTACCATATCAGGAATGGCAAGATGCGAAGTGTTGTATATACTCGTGAGATTGGTCCGTATAATATTATCCCACATATCGGGATTCATATCCTGCAAAAGTCCCACATATGATATTCCTGCATTGTTAATAACTATATCAATGGAACCGAAAGTTTTTTTGGCCAAAGAAAACAGCTCTTTGGCATTTTCATATATGCCTATGTCACCCACATATGAAAGACAGGGTACATTGTAGCTTTCTATTTCTTTCTTTACCTGTGCCAGTCTTTCTGCACTGTTTACACAATTGATTATTACGTTGTAGCCCTTTTTGGCAAATTTTACGGCAATAGCTTTGCCTATGCCTCTTGATGAGCCTGTTACCAAAACTGTTTTTAACATATGAAACCTCCGTTTCTAAGCGTTAGCGCAGAAACGGACATCCGATGTCTGCACGCTTCAATATTAAATATATTATAGCATATTTGGCAGATAAACACAAAAAATATGCTTTACTTGGGCAATAGTTTTATAAAGCGAACCTGTTTTTTGTGCATTTTGCTAAAAAATGGTTTAACGAATAAATCGGCAGACATAAAAAAACAAATTGACACAAAATTTGACAAAAAGTTATCCACATCCAAAACTCAATGTTTGTATGGGATTTGGAGTTATCAACTAAGTTATCCACGTTATCCACATTTTTGTTTGGAGAAAATGTGGGCAAAAAATGATGTAAATATAGAAAATATGTTTTGTTAAACTCTCATAAATTCACACAAATTTTAAAAAAGCACTTGACAGAAGAAAAAGACGTGCTAAAAGGCAATGCACTTTGTATAAGTGCCGCGGATAGTATATTTTGACTAATAAATATCAAAATACACTTGAATTATTTGTAAAATGTGATATAATATCATCAAGAAGTGAAAGATACTTCTCTTAATTAGATGAAATGCAAAGGAGTTGGGCATCATGAGATTTACTATTACAGGCAGAAACATTGACATTACTGAGGGATTGCGACAGGCAGTTGAAGACAAGCTTGGAAAGCTTGAAAAGTATTTCACTAACGATACAGATGTATATGTTACATTGAGTGTGGAAAAAGAGAGGCAGAAGATTGAAGTTACCATTCCTGTAAAGGGAAATATTATCAGGTCAGAGCAGGTATGCAGTGATATGTATGTATCTATCGATCTGGTTGAGGAAGTGATTGAAAGACAGCTTAAAAAATATAAGAATAAGATAGTGGATTCAAAGCAGTCAGGCGGATATTTCACACCTGAGTATGAAAGTGAAGAGGCGGATGATGAGGAAATCAAAATCATCAGAACCAAGAAATTTGCCATCAAGCCTATGGATCCGGAAGAGGCATGCATACAGATGGAGCTTTTAGGACACAGCTTCTTCGTATTCAACAATGCAGACACCGGTGAAGTAAATGTGGTATACAAGAGAAAAGGCAATACATACGGCCTTATTGAACCAGAGTTTTAGAGTTTTTTTATTCATATAGTTTCCTTTCTTTCTTAAAGGACAGCTCACCTTCGGGTGGGCTGTTCTTGTTTTGTATTAATCGGGATATGTGAGTGAAAATGTACGGAAATTATTTTGGGGAATAAGCAATGTGTTTTAATGTTGCCGGGTGAGTGTTTGTTAAAAACGCATAAAATCGGGTTCAATTTTTGTGCAAAAGTTAAAAAAAGAAGAAAATGGAAGATTTTGACGGAAAACTGTTGAAATTTTTAAAGCAATATGGTATTATTTAGTCACAATAAATCAATATCATTCATTATCAGTCAAAAGGAGAGTGAGAAAATGCTTACAGAGAACCGTCATTCAATAATCTTAGATACACTAAATAAACAGAAAAGCGTAAGCATTTCAGAACTGTGTAAGTTGCTTGACGCATCCGAGTCTACCATCCGCCGAGATTTGATAATCCTTGATGGAGGCGGACTCTTAACCAAGGTAAGGGGAGGCGCAATAGCGATTTCCGAAAATTACACTTCGCATGAACATAATGTTGAGGAGAAATCAAACCTGTTTGTCGAAGAAAAAACGGCAATTGCGAGATATGCAGCTTCGCTTATCGAGGACGGAGATTTTATATTCCTTGATGCAGGGACAACCATTGAAAAAATGATTGATTTCATTCCGTCAAAATCCGTCATATTTGTCACAAATGCTTTCATAAGTGCCAAAAAGCTGGCACAGCGAGGATTTAAGGTATTGATTACAGCAGGTGAAATTAAAGCATCAACCGAAGCAATTGTGGGTTCTGAGGCGGTGTTGGATTTGGAACATTATAATTTTACAAAGTGCTTTATGGGTGTAAACGGAATTTCAATCAAGGGTGGATTTTCTACTCCTGACAAAAGTGAAGCTAACATCAAAAGAACTGCGATTATCCGCAGTCGTGAGGTGTATGTTCTCGGTGACCATTCAAAGTTTGGTAAAATTAGTGCAATCAAATTTGCTGAATTGAACAAAGCCAAAATTATTACCGACAAAGTTCCGGATAAAAAGTATTTGGCAGAAACGCAGATTAAGGAGGTGCTATAATGGTTTATACTGTAACATTTAATCCTGCAATTGACTATGTTATTCAAATGGACGAACTGAAGACAGGCAGCGTCAATCGTTCCAAGAGCGAGCGAATGTACTGTGGCGGCAAGGGAATAAACGTATCGATCGTTCTTCGGGAACTGGGGATAAATTCAAAAGCATTGGGATTTGTTGCTGGATTTACCGGCAAGGCTATTGAGGACGGAGTCACCGAAAAAGGTGTACAAACGGACTTTGTTCATCTTAAAAGCGGATGCTCACGAATAAATGTGAAAATTAAATCCGCTGATGAAACCGAGATTAACGGTCAGGGTCCCGAGATTTCCGATGATGCAATTGACAGGCTTTACGATAAACTGGATGACCTTTCGCATGGTGATGTTTTGGTCCTTGCGGGAAGTATTCCTGACAGCCTGCCGAGTGATATTTATGAAAAAATCTTATCACACATTTCGGATAAAAAGATAAGAATCGTGGTTGATGCTACAAAGGATTTGCTGTTGAATGTTCTGAAATACAAGCCGTTTTTGATTAAGCCAAACAATCACGAATTGGGAGAACTTTTTGGAACTGAACTTAAATCTATCGGGGAAATTGTGGATTGTGCCAAGAAATTAAAGGAAATGGGTGCGGTAAACGTACTTGTGTCAATGGCGGGTGATGGTGCGATTTTGCTTGATGAAAATGGAGAAATTCACCAATGCGGAGTATGTAAGGGAAAAGTGAAAAATTCAGTCGGTGCAGGTGATTCTATGGTTGCGGGATTTATTGCAGGTCTGGAGAATGGCGATTACGAATATGCACTAAAGCTAGGCACCGCAACAGGAGGAGCAACAGCGTTTTCCGATGAATTGGCAAAAAAAGATGAAATATATAACTTACTGCAACAGTTGAATTAAGGCTTTGCCTTGTATATGAAGTTTGGAATGGAGGTTTTATTATGCGTATTATTGATTTACTTAGTAAGGAGAGCATTCAGCTTAATGCTTCTCCGAAGACGAAAAATGAAGCAATTGATTTGCTTGTGGATTTGCAGGTTAAGGGTGGCAAAATCATTGATTGCGAAGAATATAAAAAGGGTATTTTGGCTCGTGAGGAACAGGGCTCTACTGCAGTTGGAGAGGGAATTGCCATTCCTCACGCCAAAAATAAGGGTGTAAAAGCTCCGTCGCTTGCGGCGATAACAGTTCCTCAAGGTGTGGATTACCAGGCGCTTGATGACGAATCGTCAAACCTCTTGTTTATGATTGCTGCTCCTGTTGACGGGGGCGATGTTCACCTTGAGGTTTTGGCAAGATTGATGACAATTCTTATGGACGAGGACTTCAGAGCTGATTTATTGAAGGCAAAAGACAAGGATGAATTCCTTAAAATTATTGATGATATGGAGAGGAAACAATATCCGGATGCTCCTGTTGAAGCGGTTGACACCGAAACGGGCAAAAGAATAAAAGTACTTGCGGTAACTGCTTGCCCTACGGGAATAGCACATACATATATGGCGGCGGAAGCTCTTCAAAAGGCCGGAGAAAAGCTGGGAGTTTCCATTAAGGTAGAAACTAATGGTTCGGGAGGAGTTAAAAACCAACTTACCAAAAAAGAAATTGAAGAATGTGACGGAATTATTATTGCTGCTGACAAAACTGTTGAAATGGCACGCTTTGACGGCAAAAAAGTTTACAAAACAAAAGTGTCTGACGGAATAAAAATGCCTGAAGAACTGATAAATAAAATTGAAAGCGGCGATGTTCCTGTTTATCATCACAGCGGTGCAAAAGCTGATGAAAGCAGTGAGGATAAAGAAGGCTTCGGAAGACGTATTTACAAGCATCTGATGAACGGAGTTTCCAATATGCTTCCGTTCACTATTGCCGGAGGAATTTTCATTGCACTGGCATTTCTGATTGATACAATTGCGGGAGTTCCGCAGGATGGAAACTTTGGCTCACATATGGCAGTGGCAGCGTTTTTTAAGAAAATCGGAGATTACACATTCAGCTTTATGATACCTGTCCTGGCAGGATATATTGCAAAATCAATTGCGGACAGGCCAGGATTTCTGGTTGGTCTTGTCGGAGGTTATTTGGCAAGCACAGGCTCGACATTTGCAAATGTTGCGGGTGATGTTCCTTCGGGATTTTTGGGAGCCCTGTTGGCTGGCTTTGTAGGCGGCTTTTTGATGCTTGGCATTGAAAAAATTTGCGACAAAATGCCGGATGCTTTGAACGGAATTAAACCTGTGCTGATTTATCCGCTTGCCGGACTTGGAATAATTGCCGTGGTAATGTGTGCTGTTAATCCGTTTATGGGAATGATAAATACGGGACTTTCTAATTTCCTTACAGGAATGGGCAGTTCAAGCAAAATTGTTCTCGGATGCATTTTAGGAGGCATGATGTCTGTTGATATGGGAGGTCCGTTTAACAAAGCGGCATACGTTTTCGGAACGGCGGCAATTGCTTCAGGCAGCTATGATATTATGGCGGCAGTTATGATAGGCGGTATGGTTCCTCCGATTGCAATTGCGTTGTCCACAACATTTTTCAAAAACCGCTGGACAGAAGAAGAACGCAAAAACGGTCTTGTAAACTACATTATGGGACTCAGCTTCATTACCGAAGGAGCGATTCCTTATGCTGCAGCAGATCCTCTGCGTGTAATTCCGTCATGTATAATCGGAGCGGCAACAGCGGGTGGCTTGTCAATGGCGTTTAACTGTACGCTTATGGCACCACATGGCGGCATATTTGTATTTGCAGTGGTAGGAAATCCATGGTTGTACCTGTTGTCATTGGTAATCGGTTCAATTGTTGGAATGTTAATGTTGGCAATTCTCAAGAAGAAAAAGGCTTAATTTTGAAAAAATATTTGCTGTGGGTGCAACAAAGAAAAATTTTAGACAATGACTATTTTAAGGAGGAGATCATTATGGTATCAAAGAAAGTAACAGTAGTAAACGAGCAGGGAATGCATATGCGTCCTGCGGGCGAGCTGGCTAAGGTAGTCAAGCTTCACCCTGATTGTGACGTTATACTGAATGCAAACGGAAAAAGTGTAAAGGCAAAAGCACCTATGCAGATTATGAGCGCATGTATGAAGAAAGGCTGCGAGGTAGAAATCGTATGTGACGGCGCAAATGAGCAGACGGTTTTAAACGAAATTGTTGCGATGTTTGAAAACGGTTTCGGTGAATGATTACTTGAAAATTCATTGTTAAATGAGGTGACAAACTATGAGAAAGTACACGGGAAAGGGTGTTTACGGAGCAATCGCAATTGGCAGGGTTTCGCTGTTTGAAAAGCAGGACGCAGCGGTGAAACGTATTCACATTACTGATACAGACAACGAAAAAAAACGGTTTGAAGAGGCAAAGATGTCTGCAATCAAACAACTTCAGGAGGTTTATGATAAAGCACTGAAAGAGGTTGGCGAGGCGAATGCAGCGATTTTTGAAATTCACCAAATGATGTTGGATGATGACGATTACAATGATTCCGTAAAAAACATAATCGATAGTCAAAATGTTAATGCGGAGTATGCAGTTGCTGTTACGTCGGACAATTTTGCGGCAATGTTTTCTGCAATGGATGATGAATATATGAAAGCACGTGCGGCAGATGTGCGCGATATTTCTAACCGCCTGATTAACAACCTTTCCGGGAATGTTTCTGCTGAAACTGACTCGGAGGAAAAGCTTATTATATGTGCTGATGATCTTGCTCCAAGTGAAACCGTATCGCTTGACAAGGAAAAAGTGCTTGCGTTCGTGACTGCACAGGGTTCGTCAAATTCCCACACCGCAATTCTGGCGCGTAATATGAATATCCCGGCGGTAATCGGCGTGGGTGCTGAATTTCTGACTGAAATTAAAGGCGGCGAAGAAGTGATTGTCGATGGCTTTACAGGTGAAATTTTTGTAAATCCCGATAAAGAAAATCTTGAAAAATACCGTCAAAAGCAGGCGGAAGACGAAGAAAAAAAGCGTCTTCTTCAGGAACTTAAAGGTAAAGATAATGTTACGCTGGATGGCAAGAAAATCAATATTTATGCCAATATCGGCAATCTTGATAATATCGGCGCAGTTCTGATGAATGATGCGGGTGGCATTGGATTGTTCCGCAGTGAATTCATCTATCTTGAAAACAGTGATTACCCGACAGAGGACCAGCAATTTAGCATATACAAAAAAGTTCTCGAGAGTATGGCAGGAAAGAAAGTTGTTATTCGCACGCTTGATATAGGTGCAGATAAACAGGTCGATTACTTTAATCTGAAAAAAGAAGCAAATCCTGCACTTGGATATCGGGCAATCCGCATTTGCCTGACACGTACCGATATATTTAAAACTCAGCTTAGAGCTCTTTACAGAGCTTCCGTTTTCGGAAATCTTGGAATTATGTTCCCGATGATTACAAGCGTTTCCGAGGTTAAAAAAATTCTGGAAATCTGCAATGAAGTGAAATCTGAATTGAAATCCGAAGGGATGGAATTTGCGAAAAATGTAGAACTCGGAATTATGATAGAAACTCCTGCAGCAGCAATTATAAGTGATAAGCTGGCGCAAATGGTTGATTTTTTCAGTGTCGGAACTAACGATTTAACACAATATACACTTGCATGTGACAGACAAAACCCTGACATTGAGCAGTTTGTGGATACACATCACGAGGCAATTTTGCGTTTAATTGAAATGAGCGCCGAAAATGCCCACAGGCATGGAGCGTGGATTGGAATTTGCGGTGAACTGGCAGCGGATACAACACTTACCGAAACATTTCTGCGAATGGGAATTGACGAGCTTTCTGTCTCACCGGCGTTTGTTTTAAAGGTTCGCAATGCTGTAAGAATGATTGATTTATCAAAATGATTTTTATATATTAACACAGAGATAACCAGATGGATTCCGGTTGAAAGGCACTTGCGCTTTATGTGTGGGTGCCTTTTATTGTGCGCCAAAAAGAACTGTGGAAAAATGAAAATAAAAATGATATAATAAATTAAAAGATTTTACATTAAGGAGAATGTTGATGAACATTACAGAGTACTATTCAGAAACGGACGGCGCTGCAGTGTATAGAGGAAAGATGTCGCTGAAACAAAATTATACTATTGTCAACGCTGATGAATCAATATACAGATATGTGGGTGTTAATTCGGCACGCCCTGTTACGGTATTGGTGCATCCTGATGATTTACCTTCGTTTAAAGAGGCGATGGATAAACTTTCTGATGGAACCCAGAGATTGATTCTAAGATTTTTAGGTTCTGACGGAAACTATAGATATATGTATGCCATTATGAAGTATAACGGAAGAATGGTAGAAGACTTCCGTTCCATAGATATTGAACTTATGGACATAATGAGAATTTATTGTGAGTATGATCAGTCTTACAATGCAGTATTAAAATACAAAAAATTTATGTCTGCCAGTGACAAGATGTATTTTGAATATTCATACGGCGATGAAAATATTACGATATTTGAATATATGGACGGAAGAAGTGTGGGAAGGTTTAAGGAAAATATCCATACGGTTATGAAGAAGGTTTCAGAGGGTGATACATACACTTTCAAGCAGAAGGCAGAGTTTGGAGTTTTGTATGAATGTCTTACAAATTTTTCGGACAGCATTGAACTGGAGGTAGACGGAGTGGTATTCGGTATGTCGGGTGTCCGTCTCAAAATAAAGGGTGGAGTGCTTTACCGTGACGATGACAGAAATATGATGGCTGCGGTCATTACGAAGTATAATATTGATGATGATAAAGAAGAAAAATATTATATGACTTCGTATGCCCTTGATTCTTCGACAGGTCTCTATAATAAGCGTGCCATAAGCGAACTTTCAAGAGATATGATAGCAGAGGCGAATGGGAAGGATATATATGTTATAATACTTGATATAGATGATTTTAAATCCTTTAATGATAATTTCGGACATATGATGGGAGATAAGGTTATTGCCAAAATATCAGAAGTTATAAGAAATGTTGTCGGAAACAGAGGATATGCGGGAAGAATAGGAGGAGATGAATTTTTTATAATCACAGACAGAGTCCAGAATGAAGACGAGCTTATATATATGCTTAAAACAATACGAAAAAATATCGACTGGCAGTTTGATAAAATAATAAAAAGCGTTGAGGTGAATCTTTCTATCGGAATAGCTAAGTATCCTAATGATGCAACCGGATACGATGAGCTTTTCAAGATAGCAGACAAATGCCTGTACATTGCAAAGGCTAAAGGCAAGAACAGATTTATAATATATAATCCGCAGCTTTATGCTTCGGTAGTTAGGTCAGAAGATGATAAGTATAATACAGTGGCAAAATTGTCGGACAATAAATATCAGATTTGCCAGTGATTTCCGATATAAGGAAGAACGGTGAGGAGTCGGTTAGGGGAAATCTTGACAAAATAAGGCAGGCCTTTGATATTGATGGAATAAGTGTGTATGCAGGCAGAACTTATGAAAAGAAATGCTCGTCGGGTGTTTATTTTATTGAAGAAGGTGATACGGATTTCGTGACCAGGGCTGAAGAAGATAATATTTTTGACGCAAACGGCTTATTTGCCATAAATAAGATAATAAGCATAAAAGAACAGAGCCCCAAGGCTTATGAAAAACTTGAGAAAACCGGTATAACAGGATTTATTATGGTAAAGGTTGAAGGCGAAAACGGCGAAAAGGCTATGATAACATTTGACATAATGAAGAGGCTGAGAAAGTGGTCGGAGGAGGAAAAGGGACTGCTTCTGATTGTTGCCAAGACTGTGGCAGAGCAATATATTTATTTACACAGTTAATATTTTGTGCTAGAATGTAGACAATATATTAGGTTATTAAAGATTGGAGACAGAAATGGGATTTATTGAAAAAATTTTTGGTACTCATAGCGAAAGAGAATTAAAGCTTATTTATCCTATAATCGACAAGATAGAAGCTTTAAGAGATACTATGATGGCACTGTCAGATGATGAACTTAAGAACAAGACTAAAGAATTTAAAGATAGACTAAAATCAGGAGAAACGCTGGACGACATTCTTGTTGAAGCATTTGCGACTGTAAGAGAGGCAGGAAGAAGAGTGCTCAATATGGAGCATTACAGAGTGCAGCTTATAGGCGGCGTCGTGCTTCATCAGGGACGTATAGCTGAGATGAGAACAGGTGAAGGTAAGACCCTGGTGTCTACACTCCCTGCATATCTTAATGCCCTTACTGAGGAGGGCGTGCTTATTGTAACGGTCAACGATTATCTTGCAAAGCGTGATGCCGAGTGGATGGGACAGATACATGAATTTTTGGGACTTAAGGTCGGAGTTGTAGTCGGACAGATGAGTACTGAGG
>CAMEJP010000059.1 GCA_945920185.1 uncultured Eubacterium sp.
TTAAGGCACTGGGTAAGCGTAAGACCTGCATACGTTACAGTTCCCTTTGATGTTGCAAGATTACCTGTAATTGAAAATACACTGCTAGTCTTTCCGTCTGTGGTAAAGTTATGTACATAATCACCTGTAACGACTTCACCGCCGCCTGATTCACCGCCACCAGACTCTCCACCGCCTGATGAAGTGCCATCATATACTGCCGTAATTTCAACATTTGCAGAAGGCATTGTAAATGTAGCGGTTGAAGATGTGGTGCTTGAAAGCGAAACGCCTCCGCTTACAACTGTCCAGTTCTTAAATGTCTGACCTGATGAAGGAGTTGCAGTAATTGTAATTTCTGTACCTGCAGCTGCTGAAGTTGCAGATGCAGAACCACCGTTAACTTTTACTGAATACTTTGTAACCGTAGTAGTTGAACCGCCGCCAACTGATACAAGAGTTGTACTATAGCTGTTAATTTTAGACTGTAATGCCTTATTTACTGCATAATCCGTATCATCAACGGAGTTATCAAATGTCCATGTGAAATCGCCGCCATTCATACGTCCGGCTTCAGCCGTAACGATTGAAGGAACATCTTCCGGAGCATCAATAGCCGAAACATCTACACCAAGGTCAACTGATGTGTCAAAATTAGAATATGTTGAACCACCCTGTTTTGCCTTATATGAGGATGGAACAGTCTCATTTCTTGTTGATGCAAGATAAGCATCAAATTCAGTTGAACTAGCTGCTGCCGTACCGGCATCAGAGTTTGCATATATCAACGAATCAGCACCCTCTATGTAGTTATTGTATGCCTTGATAACACCGCCATTTTCGCCTGAGAAAATACCTCCTGCGATAACATCGCTACCCTGCATAGAGCTAAGCATTGGATACTTACAATTTCTGAAATAGTTTGCCTCTACAAATGCTTCACTGTCTTTCGCTGCGCCTACACCATACTTTGAATTACCATCATAGTAGTTATTATACACGTGAACTGACATAGTTCTTATACGAGGATGACGTGAATCTGAATGGTCAAACCAGTTGTGATGATATGTAATCCAGTTCTCTCCTGATTCAGACTTCATACCACAAAGTGACATTTTTCCTGAATCCCAGAAATGATTATAAGAAATAGTTACATACTGCGAATTATCCTTTAAGTCCATAGAACCGTCGCCCTTCGCCTGATCGGCATCGCTACCGGCAGTACCATAGAAGTAGTCATTGTGGTGAATCCATACACCAACGCTCCCCTTAAGCGTAATTCCATCATCCTTCCAGTTCATAAGACCGAGATTTCTAATCTCGATACTCTTAGACTGGAATGCAGCCGCACCTGCACCGTATAACGTTGCATCCTCACCAACACCTTCAATAGTTACGTTAGATGCGCCCTTAACACCAATTGCATAAGCAGAGCTCATATCTGAGCATGATATTCCATCCAGCGTCACCTGTCCGATAATACGAATTGCAACCGGCTGACAACTGTTCTTATCCTTGATTGCCTGCGTAATAGCTGCGACACCTGTGTATTCCGTACCTTTAATAGTCATTTTAACGGTTTTCTTATTTGCTTCTGTTACATAAAGTACTGAAGCATTTGACTTTAATGTACCGTCATTGTTATAAGCACCAATACCTGTACTTGCAGCAGGTGAACCACTCGCAAATGCAAATCCGTTTCTATCATGTGCCTTAACTGAAAGTGAACCTGTTACTGCCGTAACTGAACCGCTTCCTGTAACCGCTTCAACCTTAAGAACATAATTACCTGCCTTAAGACCAAGTGCGTCTGCTCTCCAGTATGTAGGATACTGTCTGATAAGCTCGTTATCAAGCTGAACATACGCTGCGTCTGAAGCTGACGCCTCCTTAACATAAACTTTGTAAGCCGTCGCACCGCTTACAGGACTCCACTTTACATATGCCGTTTCAAGCCATCCGGCTGATTCTGTAATGGATACCGTTGTGGCTGCCTTAGCTTCTGCTACATCAAACTGCAGCACTGATGTGAAAATTAAGGCAAACGCCAAAGCGAAAGCTGCTATCTTTTCACACATTTTCAAATACCTTTTTTTCATAGCACTTCTCCTTATACTATATTAACGCCAAATGATTACACATTTACCAAATTGCATCATCTTAATTATAGTACCATTATCCCACAAAAGCAATATGTTTTGTACAACTTTACCTTAAATTTTTTGTAAAATTTCTTCTTTTTGTGAAAATTGCCACAGCTTATTTTTTATTAAAAACCTATCCTTACTTCACATCCACTTCAATATTCAAATTGCGGCGGAGATTTTTCAGGTAACTTTCATTTTTTCCCGCTGCCGCAAGCATAGGAGCGTATGCATCCCTTCCGCTTATGTGCTCATTTAAACGGCAATCTCCAAAATGAGTCATATACTCTTCCACAAAATCAATTATTCCGTTCCATATCTCATTAACTGCCTCTTCCTTAACGTCAGGCTTTGATAGCACCGCTTTAAGGTCACCGTTTTCATCTCTTTCAAAGCCCTTAAAACTTCCCGTAGGAGATGACAGCAAAAGTTCCCAGTACACATTATAATCCCGGTTCAAATCATGCTTTTTCATAATGTCACGATTATCACTCTGCGAAAACATATATGATACCAGCTTTCCAGACTGCAAAAAAGTTTCGCTTGCATCAGGTTCGGCATTATGCACCGTATTTGTTCCTGCAACAATTCCCGTAATTTTGCATGGGATATCCCATACATTACGGCACAAAAAATCAAGACTGACCGCTCCGCTTCCTGCCCAGCCTATATCAACCGCACACACATTTTCACAGCCCGCAAGCACTTTACCATAATATTCCTTCATCATCTTATGCTGCAACGCATAAGCCGTGTCAACACAATCTCGATTGGCAAGAATAAACTCCTTTAATGTGTCCGCATTTTCACTTACAAGATAATCCGAAGCCTTGATTTTCTCAGGCAGTATACAAAGCATATTATCAAGTCCGGCTGAGTGCAGAATTTCTTCGATACGGATTTTTTTGTTTACCTTATGATATATAAATCTTCTAAAATAGTCATATCTGTTATTCTCAAACATCAGCTTTGCCGATATGCTTCTTGACCAGTATACATACTCTGCACCCGCTCCACCATAAAGTTTCTCATAGATTTTGCTAAGTATGTGTCCGTCTCTCGACAAAAACAAAACTTTATCAATTCCGTTTTGTCTTACATATTCATGAATAAATCTGCAATACCCCAGAACAAACAGTCCTCCGTACACAAAGCCATACTCATATTCCATGGAATAGCTTTTAAGACCGCACCATAGGTGATTATTCACAATACCGCGATAACCGCCTCCCATAACAGGCGACATGTCATACGTTCTGTATGCTTTGGAATGCAGATTGACATTAGGATAATATACGCTTTCAAAGCCTGCCGCCTTTGCATTTTTCACATCGCTCACAATATTATCTCCGACATGAACGCATCCGTACTTATTGTACTTTTCTTTTACAACAGAATAAAGTGTTCCGTCAGCCTTACTCTTATTGTATTCGCATGACACATATAAATCTTCAAGCTCCGTATAACCGCATTGTTTCAAAAGCTCTGCCAGAAACTTCCTGTCAAGATACATATCCGATACGACTATAAGTTTCTTATTCATCTTCAACAATTCTTTATATACCTTAAGCATAAAAGGATTTGCGTAACAGAATTTTTTCTCATACTCCTTTTCAAGCATGGCACCGCGTTCCGGCGAAATACCCGTCTCCTCCCCGATTTTTTGCCAGATTTCTTCAAAAGTTACCTCAAAGCTTCCGCGTTCTTTTGCACACTGTGCGCGCACACGCCCCTCCATCTCCATTCGGATTCTCTTAAAATCCATAACCTCCAGTTCATTACCGACATAATAAAAGAGGTCCGCAGGCTCGGAAAAGGGTCTGAAAATCAGCGTGTCAAATATATCAAACGATATAACGTCATACTCAGACAGCTTTGCCACCATGTCAGCAACGCTGCCTATGGTTTTTCCGGCATGTGAAGATTCGCTTTCATTGATTAAAAGTTCCTTATTCTCAAACATTTCCACTTCCGGCTTACGTCCGAGAAAACGGCAGAAAAAGATATAAAAGCACAAATTAAGCCACAACAAATACACCCATGACAGCATCTTCTTAAATCCGACTGCTCCATCATGCATATTGTGATAACGTTCCTTTATTCCTTCATGACGATTTACCAAAAACTGATATATCTTATACCGCATAACATTCTCCGTTTCCAAACGGTTTTCCCGAATTTATTCGCTTACTTTTCCTCTTACAACCTTATAAGTTTTTCCTTCCAATTCTATATCACCTGTATATCCGACATCAATTTTACCCTCTTTAACATACCACTGACCATGCACATTTGGCACGAGTCCCGTATATTCCTTTGCAAATCTGTCATTTATCAGATACAGCCACTCGCCGCCTCGCATAACAAGACCCGTAAACGGCTGATGCTTTACCGCTGCTCCGACATACGATTTATCCTTATTTTCACCGGACATTTTTCTGTACGCATCACAGACTTCCTTCGGCTTTCCAATCATCTTGATTTTGCCCTTTTCTATCCATATAACCTTGCTGCAATGCTCGACAATGGTATTAAGGGAATGCGATACCATAAGAACAGTAGAACCTCCATGTATCATTTCCTTAATACGCGCAAGGCTTTTATTTCTGAAATACTCATCGCCAACGCTTAAAATTTCATCAAGTATGAGTATCTCTGCGGCATCTCCCACGGTAGCTATCGCAAATCCCAGTCTTGAAACCATACCTGAGGAAAAATTTTTAACCTTTTGGTCCATAAATCCTCTAAGTCCCGCAAAATCTACAATCTCGTCATAATGTTTATCTATAAATTCCTTTGTGTAACCTATTATGGCTCCGTTAAGATAGACATTTTCCTGAGCCGTAAGTTCCATATCAAAGCCTGTTCCAAGCGTCAGAATCTGTATCTTATTTTTATCTACAATAACTTTTCCCGAAGTAGGGTTAAGTGCGCCTGAAATAATTCTAAGAAGCGTACTCTTGCCTGAACCGTTTGAGCCGATAATTCCTACAACCTCTCCCTTAAATACTGTAAAACTTATATTGCTTAACGCTCTTAACTCTCTGTGCTTAACATTGCCCTTAATTTTCTGGATAATATATTCTTTAATTCCGGAGGTATTTACCGAAGACATTTTAAAGTTCATAGACACGTTGCGGACAGCTATGACAACCTCAGAAGATGAGGGACGGGCATTCCCCTGCTTTATCAGAGCTTCTTCATCCGAATTTATAAATTCAATAAAATCATCATCAAAAATAGGTTTCAAAATCATTTTTCATTCTCCAAACTTGACACAACTACAGCTTCTGCATAACATATGCTTCTTTTTTTCTAAAGACAAGATATCCTATTCCCATTGCAGCTACACCCCACACAATACATCTTATCCATATATCGACGGACGGGCATTTGCCTTCCAGTACACACTCTCTGGCAAATAAAATATAAGCATACATCGGATTAGCCTCAATAACCCTTGCCATAGACTCAGGCACACTCTCAACCGGATAAAATATCGCACTCATATACATCCAAAGCGTCAAAAGAACAGTGTACAGATGCTTTATATCGGCAAAAAACACATAGAGTATTGATAATATATATGAAAATCCCAATGAAAATAAAGTAAGAAAAAATACATCAACAGGCAAAAGTAGCATAAAAACATTTGGTTTTACCCTAAACACAAGTAGCATAAAAACATATGCGATACACGTATATCCGAAATTTGTCAGTGCTGTATATACTCTCGCCACAACAAATGTTTCCTTGGTTATTTTAACCTTTAAAAGGAGCTGCTTGTTATCCTCAAGTGCAGTCATTGCCGTCGTGGTAGATGTTGAAAACATCTGCCATATTATCATACCTGTCAGATAATATATCGGAAAGTTTTCAATGGACCTTCTGAACATTGTCGAAAAAATCATTGACAATACCGCCATTGACAACAACGGATTAAGCACGCTCCATACAATTCCCAGATATGAACGCGCATATTTACGCTTAATTTCACGGCTGACCAGCTGCTTTATCACAAACATTCTCTGTTTTCCGGTTTCACTACGCTTTTTTCTGATTTCCCTGTGCTGTCTTCTGATTTCCTTATGTTTTTTACTTTTATCACTTTTCAAGTCTTTAACCTCGTTTCAACTGTTTTCTGAGATACACAAAATATTTATATATTCTGACATGCCTCAGATTTTTTTTGACGTTCGTGCCGTTTAGGACGATACTTCCTTCTATCCACGCACTTTCCCGTATTACCTTTTTCTTCATTCCTGAAACAATCATAAGCCTGTTAAGAAGTCTCTGATTTTTTATATCTTCCTGAGTAAGTCTTGCGGCAACCGTCTTCATACTGTGTTCAAGAACGTCATCAGAGAACTTTCCGCTTCCGAGTATCTGTGCTTCTATGACACTCGGAAGCGCCATACACATACCAAGAAGCCGCTCAAGCATTTCATAATCAGTATCTTCGTATATATTCTGAACCTTTGTAAGCCACAGTACCGTATAATTTTTCAAACTCTCTATGTGATTTCTAACCGATGAAGCATTAGCATTTTCGTCACTTGAATATATCGGAAGATATCCGACCTCCGACTTTTCATATCTTAATGTCATACCAAAAGGCGCCGAAAATACAAATTCAAACAGACAGTTGCTAAACAGCACTTTCCTTCTGAGTCCTTTATTAGGAGAAAAATAGAAACTTCGATAAGAGTTAATGTTTTCACCCTTCGGAAGCTCATACATCCCAAAATAATATCCCAACAGATTGCTTTTTCTTCCTGCGCTTTTCAAAATATTCCTTAGAGACTGCTGCAATGTCCCAATCCATCCGCTGTCAACAAGAGCATATTCAACATCATCCAACAGTCCTTCCTGTTTGAAGTATGCCACCGCATTATCATATTCCTGCTTTGAAATGTCATATATCTTTTCCAGCAGTCCTTTGTCTGATTTAAGTACATCCTTAAGGGCATTAATCTGACTGTAATTGAGAATCTCATCACATTTGCCCTCATATCCGCATACCTTGGCAGCCATATCGATATCATCAGCACAAAGTCCCGCACGCATAAGCATTTTCCTGAAAGTAACGTCAATGCCGCCGATACATATCCTGTCGATACACTGCTCACCAATAAGATGATATTCAGGAATCCTCACAGAATATCTGGAGATACATAAATAGCGGCAATCAATATCTATATTAAAATGACGGCACATCATGTCAGCGACAACGTACATGGAATACGCATCCCTTGCAAGAAAATATAATCTCTTTATGCCTTTTTTCATACTGTCTGCAAGCACCCATCTCACATACTCGATGGCGGTCGGTGCAAACACGCTGACATAAAGGCGTTCTTCTTCATTCGGAGAATATTTTTCAAGAAAGCTTACGTATGTATCGCCATATATCCTGTTTGCCGCTAATATCGGCGCATATCTGTCATCAGTGTGTTTCATACTTACTCCTGCTTCTTTTAATTCTGCTGAGTATACAGCCCGGTATCAACCCGCCGACAATAGGTCTTAGGCAAAATATCCAGCCTGTCGGAAAAAGCATTTTCATATTTTTAAAATTGCGGTATCTTATTTTAGCCTCATTTATCCTGAAAGAAAATTTCCTTCGCCTGTACGAAGTTTCGTCCTCCCTGTACTTAAAAAGCTTTTCCGGCAGATTATAGCCTCTGTATCCCGCCTGCGTCAGTCTCATAAATATTTCATAGTCTTCGCATCTTAAGGTTTCCTTTGAAACCTTGTACTTACCGTTATTTTTTAAGATTTCAGCTCTATACATAACCGACGGATGAATATAAGGTGAAAATCTGAGAAAATCCTTGTTTTCAGGGATTTCCGGCATAATACGTTCTCCCCAGTCACTCTTTGCATCAAACAAAACAGCAGCACATCCGCACCACGCATACTGCGGATTAGTTTCAAGAAAATCATACTGCTTCTCAAGCCTTTCGGGCATGGAATAATCATCTGCATCCATTCTGGCAATATATTTTCCCGAAGCAATATCAATGCAAGAATTCAGCGAAAATGCAAGTCCTCTGTTTTCACTTGCCGATATAAGTTTTATTCTCGAATCACTTTTACAAATATCGCGTATGTATTCTGCCGCTTCAGGGAGAGACCCGTCATCATATATAAGAAATTCAAAATCATTCAATGTCTGGTTAATTATGGAATCCACTGCAAATCTCAATGCTTCCTTATCCATCTGATTGTAGACGCCCATAATTACCGATACCTTTTTACTACAATTGTCCATATCGTTTCCTGTCTATATCTTTTTGTCCGTTTTCTCATAGACATCCTTCATAACTATTGCAGTCTTTTTCACATCAAACTTTAGCACGGAATTTCTGCAATGCTTTGAAAGCTCACTAACCTTGTCAGGATTGTCCATCATATATTTAATTGCCTGTGCGTATTCCGAAGTATCGGTAGGCGCACATACAAAACCGTTCTCTCCGCTAATCATATACTCCCTGCTACCCCTTGAATCCGCCGCAACCACGGGCACTCCGCAGGCAAGAGCCTCAATGGCAGCCATACCTAAGCCCTCCCTTATTGACGGAAATGCAAAACAGTCAGCACTCTGAAGCACCCTTGTAACATTTTTTTCAAAACCGATGAGCTTTACTCTCTCATCCAGTCCAAGCTCCTGCGCTACATTGATAAGATACTGCATATTTGCCCCGTTACCGCATATTGTATAAAAAAAATCATATTCCTTTAACTTTGCCAACGCCTTTAAAACACTTATATGATTTTTATTATCATTGAGCTCGCCCACCGACACAATATGAAATGTATCAGGTGAGATATTATTCTCTTTCCGGTACTGCATTCCGGCATCTTTATCCGGATAATACTTCTGCAAATCCAGTCCCACACTAGGAATTTTTGCAACAAATCCATCCTTCTTTAATCGGAAATGATTCGCTCTTTCATAATCCTCTTCGTTGATGGTCACAATACAGTCCGTCATTCTTGCCAATATCCGTTCGGGAATGTAAAAAAGCCAATTAACAAATGACATATCCTTTCCAAAATGGAAACCATGACACGTATATATGATTCTGCATTTCGTTCCGGCTGCCGCCATTCTCGCAAGGGCGCTTCCCATTGGGGTATGACAGTGTATCAAATCAAATTTTTCTTCACGGATAATCTTTTTTAATTGCAAAAATGCTTTAATATTTGCATATAATCTTTTAGGAGAGCCATATATATCAATCTGGTGCAGCTTAATATCATGCTTTTTAAAAACTTCCGTGTCAACATCATAGACCATACGTTTAAAATTGGCACAATAATGCACTTCATAGCCCATATTTTGCAATATTTTTACATCATTTAATTCAAACTGCGGTACAAATCCTCCGACAGTTGCTACTAACAAGACCTTTTTCATGGCGCACCTCTTTGCTTATTAGTAGTTTATCACATTTGATTTATATGTCAATCGTAAAAGTTTTCCGATGACACTACCTATGCTGTGTAAATACAATGTAAAAAAATTAAAAAGTACTGAATTTATGATTGATTGGGGGTAGAATATCTGATATAATCTCCTCAATCACAGTATGAAAACTAATACGAGGTAAGATTGACACTTCGTGATACGAGGTAATTATGTATAATAAGGAACATTTTTCAATCACACGTTTTTTTGTAAACATTCTTCAAGGTTCTTTGATAGGACTGGGTGCCGTACTTCCCGGAATTTCGGGAGGTGTGCTTTGTGTGATTTTTGGAATTTATAAACCCATTATGGAATTTCTGTCTGCCCCGTTTCGCAATTTCAAAACCCATATTCCTCAACTCTTTCCGGTCATTTTAGGTGCCGGCATAGGCTTTTTAGGAATTGCAAATATTCTTTCTGCCTTACTCGAAAAATATCCCTCCCAATCGGTATGTCTTTTTATAGGTCTCATTACAGGTATGCTTCCTTCCCTGTTTGAAGAAGCCGGACAACAGGGACGAAGCAAAGCATCTTATATATCCATGTACATTTCCATGACCGTAATATTTATATTGCTTGCCGTTTTGAAAATGCTTTCCGTCCAAATCACGCCTAATTTTGCGTGGTATCTTTTTTGCGGCTTTTGCCTTGCATTAAGTGTAATTGCACCCGGTATGAGTTTTTCCACACTGCTTATGCCGTTAGGTCTGTACGAACCTTTCGTATCAGGCATCGGGCATATGACTTTTAATATCATAACTGCCGGAGGCATAGGATGTCTAGCAACAGTTATCCTCCTGTCAAAATCCGTTAACGCGTTATTTACCAAGCACTATTCCGTTGCTTTCCACTCCATTATCGGCATCGTGATTGCCGCCACTGCAATGACTGTTCCGTTTGAAAGTTTTACCACATCCTCCATCGTATTTGTCACCAATATTCTCTGCATAGCATTTGGCATCACTGCTTCGCTATTATTAGACAGGTTTAACAAAAAATTTGAGGTCTAACGTATTTAAAAAACTGCCCGTGAAATCGGGAAGCTCCTTAAATTCTGTGTAATATATCTATTATTACGAAACACTGACATGCAAAAGTTTATACCTTTACTCCTCCGTTACCGGTACGCCTATGCTCTTTGCAAGCTCACGTATCTTATCT
>CAMEJP010000060.1 GCA_945920185.1 uncultured Eubacterium sp.
CGCAGAGTTCAATTCTCCTTCTGGGACCAAAGATGAACGAAAGATATGTAAGCCAGATTATCAATCTTACACAGACTACAAGTGCTTCATATCTGCTTATGGCAAGTCTTGACATATCCAGAAGAAATCTGGCGTTAAGAGGCGAGGAGTCTTTTGAGAAGGTGGCAAAGCTTGCCTCGTATGCAAGAGATGAAATTAATGCAATAGGCGGATACTATGCATACGGCAGAGAACTTATAAACGGCAGCAGCGTATATGACTTTGATGTTACAAAGCTTGCGGTATATACGAGAGATATAGGATTGGCGGGCATTGAGGTATATGATTTGCTT
The DNA here is from genome assembly GCA_945920185.1 of uncultured Eubacterium sp. Classification (GTDB taxonomy): domain Bacteria; phylum Bacillota; class Clostridia; order Lachnospirales; family Lachnospiraceae; genus CAMEJP01. The sequence continues at coordinate 333 of CAMEJP010000060.1, forward strand.
CGTGATGAGTACGATATACAGATAGAGTTTGGCGATATAAGCAATATTCTTGCATACATTTCCATAGGTGACCGTATTCAGGATATAGAGAGGCTGGTTGGAGCTCTGGCAGATATCAAGAGGCTTTATTCAAAGGATGTGACAAATGTATTTATCTCTGAGTATATTGCACCTACGGTTGCGGCTACGCCTCAGAAAGCATTTTACTCTCCGAAGGAAACTCTTCCCATAAGGGAAACGGCAGGTCGTGTATGCAGTGAATTTGTTATGTGCTATCCTCCGGGAATACCTATACTGGCTCCGGGTGAGGTTATCACTAAGGAAATAATAGATTACATAGAATTTGCAAAGGAAAAGGGCTGCTCTATGCAGGGACCTGAAAGCCCGGACATATCGCATCTTAATGTCATAAAGGATTAGTTTCAGACATTTTGTGATTAAGAAAAAAAGGATTTTACAAATTTTACGGGAAACTTAAGTGCGAGGTAATTACAATGAATTATTGGTTTAGCGAAATGCACACAGATAACGTGCAGATGTCAATACGCGTTGAGAAGCAGCTCTTCAGCGGTACAAGTGATTTTCAGCGTATTGACGTGTTTGATTCACCTGAGTTCGGCAAATTTATAACCTCAGACGGAAGCGTTATTTTTTCGGAGAAGGACGAGTTTGTGTATGATGAAATGATAGTGCATGTGCCGATGGCGGTTCATCCTAATGTCAAGCGTGTGCTTGTGATAGGCGGAGGCGACGGGGGCGTTGCGAGAGAACTTGCACATTATAAGGAAATAGAAAGCATAGATGTTGTAGAACCGGACGAAATGTTTGTGGAGGTGTGCAGGGAGTTCTTTCCGGATAATGCCTGCGGACTGTCAGACCCAAGAGTGTCCGTGTATTATCAGGACGGTTTGAGGTTTTTGAGAACGCGCCATGACGAATATGACCTTATAATAAACGATGCGACAGACCCATTGGGGCATACCGAGGGTCTGTTTACAAAGGAATTTTACGGAAGTTGTTATAAAGCACTTCACGAGGACGGAATAATGGTATACCAGCATGGAAGTCCGTTTTTTGACGAGGACGAGGAACCGTGCCGTTCAATGCACAGAAAAGTGTTCAGGAGTTTTCCGATAAGCCGCGTGTACCAGGCACATATACCGACATGTCCTGCGGGATACTGGCTGTTTGGCTTTGGTTCAAAGAAATATCATCCTCTTGATGATTTGGATGCGGCACGCTGGAAGGCAAGAAACATAAAGACGTGGTATTATACCACAAATCTTCACAGGGGAGCGTTTATGCTTCCGAAATATGTGGAAGAACTTTTGGAAGAAGAGGAAAAGGACAGAAAGAATTTTTAGAATAGAAGTTTAATTGTTGTAAAGAAGTATTTTAATTGAATTTTCATGGAAGAAAGGTAGGATTTTTATGAGCAGAGTTTTGGTTATCGGATGCGGCGGAGTTGCAGGTGTTGCAATTCAGAAATGCTGTCAGAATGACAGTGTGTTTACGGAGCTTTGTATTGCGAGCCGTACGAAGTCTAAGTGCGATGCACTGAAGGCTAAAATTGAGAGCGAGGGAAAGTCTAAGACTGTAATTACTACAGCGTGTGTTGATGCTGACAGTGTTGATGAGCTTATTAAACTCATAGAGAGCTATAAGCCGCAGATAGTGCTTAACGTGGCACTTCCTTATCAGGACCTTACGATTATGGAGGCTTGTCTTTACTGCAAGGTGCATTACGTTGATACGGCCAATTACGAGCCGGAGGATACGGACGAACCTGTGTGGAGGGCTGCATATGAGAAACGCTGTAAGGAGGCTGGTTTTACGGCATACTTTGATTACAGCTATCAGTGGGCATACAATGAAAAGTTCAAGGAAGCAGGGCTTACCGCACTTCTCGGAACAGGATTTGACCCGGGCGTTACAAGCGTGTTTACGGCATATGCAAAGAAACACTATTTTGACGAGATACATACGATAGATATTCTTGACTGTAACGGAGGCGACCACGGATATCCGTTTGCTACGAATTTTAACCCTGAGATAAATTTGCGTGAGGTTTCCGCAAACGGAAGCTACTGGGAGAACGGACACTGGGTTGAAACGAAGCCTATGGAGATAAAGCGTGAGTACAATTTCCCTGAGGTTGGAAAGAAGGATATGTATCTTCTTCATCATGAAGAGATAGAGTCGCTTGCAAAGAACATAAAGGGTATTAAGAGAATAAGATTTTTTATGACATTTGGACAGAGCTATCTTACACATATGAAATGTCTTGAAAATGTGGGAATGCTGTCTACAAGTCCTGTTATGTTTGAGGGACGTGAAATAGTTCCGATACAGTTTTTAAAGGCACTTCTTCCTGACCCTGCTTCACTCGGACCAAGAACAGTGGGAAAGACAAATATAGGCTGTATATTTACGGGCGTAAAGGACGGAAAGGAAAGAACCATATACATTTATAATGTGTGTGACCATCAGGAATGTTACAGAGAGCTTGGAAGTCAGGCAATAAGCTATACGACGGGAGTTCCTGCAATGATAGGAACTGCTCTTGTGGCAAGCGGCGTATGGAATACGACGGGAACGGTAAATCTTGAGGAACTTGATCCGGACCCGTATATGGATATGCTTAACAGATTCGGACTGCCTTGGGTGGTTGTCGAGAACCCTGAAACAGTGGAATATAAGGATATTACTGTCATTATCTTTACGGGGTTTGCCGTATTAGAACTTTTGAAGGTGAGTTACTGATGGACTTTGAACAGATAAGAACTCCGGCTTATGTGGTGGATGAAAAGAAGCTGGAGAATAATCTTTTGATACTTAAAAATGTTTCTGACAGAAGCCAAGCAAAAATTCTTCTGGCACAAAAAGCATTTTCCATGTACAGGGTGTACCCTCTTATAAAGAAATATCTCTGCGGTGCTACGGCAAGCGGCATTTTTGAGGCAAGGCTTGCGGCGGAGGAACTTGGAGGAGAAAACCATATATTCTGTCCTGCATTTACTGAAGAAGAGATGAAAGAGGCAGTGAATATCTGCGACCATATTGTGTTCAACTCACTTACACAGCTTGAACTGCACAGGAAAATATGGGAAAATGCAGGCGTTTCTGTCGGCATAAGAATCAATCCTGAATTTTCAACACAGGAAGGACATGAGATATACGACCCGTGTGCAAGAGGTTCAAGACTCGGCGTGACAAGAGAAAATCTGCCGTCCGTTCTTCCAAAGGGTGTGACGGGACTTCATTTTCATACTCTATGCGAACAGAATGTACAGCCTCTTATAGATACATTCAGGGCAGTGGAAGAAAAATTCGGCGACGCACTAAGCCAGATAAGCTGGATAAATCTTGGAGGCGGACATCACATTACACGCGAAGATTATGATATCGACGCTCTGTGTGAACTTGTAATGTATATACGCAAAAAATACGGTATTGAGGTGTATCTTGAACCGGGAGAGGCAGTGGCGCTTAATGCAGGATATCTGGTAACAACCGTGATGGATATAGTGACAAATGACATGCCTATTCTTATACTTGATACGTCAGCTGCATGCCATATGCCTGATGTGCTTGAGATGCCGTATAGACCGCCGTTAAAAAATGCAGGACTTCCTTCGGAAAAAGCATTTACCTGCCGCCTGTCTTCATGCACCTGCCTTGCGGGAGATGTGATAGGAGACTACAGTTTTGATGATATGCCAAAGGTTGGCGACAGGCTTGTTTTTGAGGATATGGCGATATATTCCATGGTGAAAAACAATACCTTTAACGGAATGCCGCTGCCCGACATAGTGCTTATGCACGGAAACGGCGACTGCGAACTTGTAAAGCGTTTCGGATATGCGGATTTCAAGGAAAGACTGTCGTAACAGGCTATTGATGAGAAGATTACTTTTGAAAAGGCATCGTTTACAAGAGATGCCCTGACGGAATATGCGGAATGGAGATTACTATGAAATATACAGATACTTATCCTGCGTACGACGGATTTTATATGCCTGCAGAGTATGCAAGGCATGCGGGTACGGTGATGATATGGCCTGTCAGAGCAGGAAGCTGGGGAAATGACCCTACAGAGTCGCAGAATGCTTTTAAGGCTGTGATAAATGCCGTGTCAAAAAGTGAGAAGGTGTATGTACTTGCAGGCAGGAAACATTTTGACGAGGCAGAGCGTGCTTTGAAGAATATGGCAAAGGTGCTTATGATAGATAGTGATGATGCGTGGGCACGTGATGTGGCTCCTACGTTTGTTACGAATGGAAGAACCATACGCGGCATAGACTGGAGCTTTAACGCATGGGGAGGAGAATATGACGGGCTTTATGCTCACTGGGATAAGGATGACGCTGTTGCAAAGACATTTTGCGAGAGCATCGGCGTGGACTGTTACAATGCCAAGCCTTTTGTCTTAGAGGGCGGTTCCATACATTCTGACGGCGAAGGTACGCTTATGGTAACGGAAAGCTGTCTGCTAAGCAAGGGACGAAATCCTTACATGACAAAGGAACAGATAGAAGAAACCTTAAAAAAATATCTGGGTGCGAAAAAGGTGCTGTGGCTTCCGCGAGGAATATATAACGATGAGACAAATGAGCATGTGGACAATGTATGTGCGTTTGTGGCACCGGCGAAGGTGGTGCTTGCATGGACTGACAATAAATTTGACCCGCAGTATGAGCTTTCGGCTTCCTGTCTTGAGTATCTTGAAAATGAAACGGATGCACGCGGCAGGAAAATTGAGACAGTTAAACTTCCGATTCCGGAACATCCTATATGCGTGGATGAGAAAATGTGTGCTTCGTATACCTTTGAGGAGGGAGAGGACACAAGGGAAACAGGCGAAAGACTGGCGGCAAGCTATGTGAACTTCTATTTTTCAAACGGCGCACTGATAGTGCCGCAATTTGGCGGTGAAAATGCAGAGAGCGATAAGAAGGCTGTTGAAGTATTGGAGAGTGTTGCCGGTGACAGGGAAGTTATCGGAATTCCTGCTATGGCAATACTTCAGGGCGGAGGAAACATACATTGCATAACTCAGCAGATACCTTATTATGAGGCAAATTTATCAAGGTGACAGATTAAGAACGGAGGAAAAATGAACGGTATTAAAGTGGCGGCAGTCCAGATGAACTGCACAAAGGATGTAAAAGTCAATATAGAAAAGGCAAAAAAACTGGTGTGTGAGGCGGCAGAAAAAGGCGCTAAGATAATACTTCTTCCTGAACTTTTTGAACGTCAATATTTTTGTCAGGAAAGACAGTACGATTATTATGATTACGCTAAAACGCTTGAGGAAAATGATGCCGTGAGAACATTTTGCAGCGTGGCGAAGGAGTATGAGGCAGTACTTCCTGTGTGTTTTTATGAAAAAGACGGTACACGCCTTTTTAATTCGGTGGCAGTGATAGATGCTGACGGAAAAGTTCTTGGAGTGTATAGAAAAACTCATATACCTGATGATCATTTTTATCAGGAAAAATTCTATTTTACTCCGGGCAATACAGGCTTTAAGGTGTGGAACACAAGATACGGCAGGCTTGGAATAGGCATATGCTGGGATCAGTGGTTTCCTGAAACGGCAAGGTGTCTTGCTTTAAACGGTGCCGATATTATAATGTATCCGACGGCCATCGGAAGCGAGCCTATACTTGAGTGTGACAGCAAGGGTCACTGGCAGAGGACAATGCAGGGTCATTCGGCGGCAAATATAGTTCCTGTCGTGGCGGCAAACCGTTACGGTACTGAATATGTGACTCCTTCAAAGGAAAATTCAAACCAAAGCTCCAGTCTGACATTTTACGGTTCAAGCTTTATGACCGACGAGACCGGAGCCATACTCTGCGAGGCAGGACGTGAATCAGATGCAATTCTTTGTGCGGAATATGATTTTGATGAAATAAGAAAAAAACGTATGGAGTGGGGCCTTTTCAGGGACAGACGTCCTGAATTCTACGGAGAAATCTGCAAGTGAACCTGCAAATTTTATATAGAAACTTTGAAATAAGAACTTTAAATTGCAAAAAAGAATATGACCGGAGAAAATTCTCTAGTCATATTCTTTCTTTATAAGAGGCGGATATAATTTGTTCTTGGCGGTATACATGGTTCCGCAGTAGTATATCGCGCATATGATAAGCAGAATATTTGCGTACAGTGAAAGGAAACTGTAAAAGGCATTTATTACATAGTATGCTATGATAACTACGCAGAAAGCCGAGTAAGCACCTCTTAGCGGTCCCGGATTGAGCTCGATTTTAAGAAACTTTGACTGTAGCATAATGGTCTCCGTATAGTTGTATACAAGCTGCATAAATATAAGCGAGGTAACTGCAAGGAACAGATTTGCTATGGTTGCATTACTGTCTCCGAAGTCAAGACATGTCGAAAGTCTTGCAAAAATTTCTACGATAAGAAGAGCCAGCGTAAGTTTAAAACATTTTCTAAAGAGAAGATTCTGCTCTTTTAAGAACGGTTTTAAGCCCAAAAGTATAAGTATGTATGCCACTATATCAGAACAAAGGTTGATTGTCATAAAACCTGCGTCAATGGGAAAGTCGACAACCTGAACAATAAAGCCGGCAAGTACCAGCATAATAGCGTTTCCGTATGTCATAAGCATTGTGTATGATTAAGCAAAGTGTGTGCGATATCATACGTTCCTTTCTTTTAAATTATCCCTTTATGTAGGATTTGATGTATGGAGTATATCACATTTGAAATTAAATGTAAAATGTAAAGTTTGTGTCCTCAAGTTTTCACAAAAAATTACGATATACATATTGTACGGACTGATAAACAGTGATATAATGTTATATAATTACAGAATTGTATAAAATATTGACAATTCGGATTGGAGGAAGCTATGACAATTAGTTCTGTTATTAATAATATGAGCTATGGTTTTGGAAGCGTTTCGCAAAAGCGGTCAGAGAATGCTGAACGTGATACAAGCCGTGCCATGGCTTTGCAGACGACCGTTGCCGCTGACCTGAATGAAAGTAAGGCAGCCTCTTTGGAGACGGTACATAACAGCTCAAATAAGATTGTCGATACGGATACAAAACCGGAGAAAGTAGTCTCTCCAAAGCCTGAGGTTGAGTTTTCGTTTAATCTCAAAAAAGGCTCAGGTTTTAATCTTATCGGTGCGAACAGTAAGATGGAGGACATTGATGTGGAAAAGGCCATGTCGGATATAAAGAAAGATTCCGTGCTGGACAGATACAAGTTCTTCGTAAATACGACAGTGCTTGATAACGAAGACGGCGTGGTAAGAAGAATATCAAGATAAGTACCGTGGATGGTGAATGAAAACTGCCGCGGTATTTTTATGCCTAAAGTGCAGAAATGTGAGGAAAAATATGGCAAAATGGCTTATCAGCATGCAGTATGACGGCCTTTGTTACAAGGGTTTTCAAAGGCTTAAGGACAATGAAAAAACAATACAGGGCATTGTAGAGCAGTGTATTTCCGAGTTACTTTCGGAACAAATAGTGATAAGCGGTTCGGGAAGAACGGATTCGGGCGTTGGCGCACTTTCACAGACTGCAACTTTTAAATACGGCGGCAGTATTGATATGAGCCGTTTTGTGAGGGATATTAACAGCATTTTGCCAAATGACATAAGGATAAACAGTATAAGAGAAGTTCCTGACACATTTCATGCAAGGTACAGTGCTGTAAGCAAAATCTACAGATACAGAATATTTTGTGGAGAAGTAAGGGATGTGTTTGGATGGAGATATTACTATGAGGTAAATGACAGACCGGATACGGAAATGATGAGGACGGCAGCAAAGAGTATTGTAGGCACTCATGATTTTAGAGCATTTTCTTCCGTAAAGGATAAAGAATATGATACGGTCAGATGTGTGAACAGAATAGATGTGTGTGAAAACGGTAATATTATAGATGTGATTGCGGAGGGAAACGGTTTTCTCTACAATATGGTCAGAATAATTGCAGGAACGCTTTTAGATTATTCATATGGTCGTATAACTCTTGAAGATATAGAACTTGCCTTTAAAACAGGTGACAGAAAATATGCGGGAAAGACGCTTCCACCCAACGCTTTGACACTTATTAAGGTAAAATATTGAAAAAAAACAAAAAAGTGCTTGCATTTTAATTTTAACTAATGTATAATAACCAATGTTGACGAAATGATGGGCTTTCGCCAAATGGTAAGGCACTGGATTCTGATTCCAGCATTCTGGGGGTTCGAGTCCCTCAAGCCCAGTTAGCCACTTGGTAGACCAAGTGGCATTTTTATTTTGTGTGAAAGTGTTTCGGCTTTTAACAGGGTAAAATACATTTGACGTGAAAGCATGAAGCGTCGTCTATAAAGAAAAATGCAGCAGGTAAAGCGTATGATAGAATTAGGCAAACTGAATACACTTAAAATGATTAGCAAAACTGAATTTGGAATATATCTTGGAAGCAAGGCACAAAAAGTACTTCTGCCGAAAAAACAGGTACCGGAGGGCATAAATCTTGGAGATTCCTTAGAAGTATTTGTATATAAGGATTCATCAGACAGGCTTATAGCTACCGTAAACAGACCGAAGGTTATGCTTTCACAGGTGGCACTTCTTAAATGTAAGGAAGTTGGAAAGATTGGAGCTTTTATGGACTGGGGACTGGAAAAGGATTTGTTTATGCCTTTCAAGGAGCAGACCGTAAAGGTTAAGGCAGGACACGATTATCTGGTTTCGGTGTATGTGGATAAGAGTGACAGACTGTGTGCCACAATGAAGATATATGATTATCTCGAAAACCAAAGTCCTTATGAAAAGGATGACAGGGTTACGGGATATGTGTATGACATCAATCCTGAATTCGGAGCTTTTGTGGCTGTGGATAACAGATATAATGCTATGATAGGTCGTTCAGAGCTTTTTAGTACCGTAAAAGTGGGAGAAAATATTTCTGCCAGGGTTACGAATGTACGTGAGGACGGCAAGCTGGACTTAAGCATCAAGCAGAAGGCATATATACAGATGGACACGGACGCACAGCTTGTAATGCAGGCAATAGAAGAATTTGGCGGCGTGCTGCCATTTTCCGACAAGGCATCTCCAGAAGTCATAAAAAGAGAGATGAACATGAGCAAGAATCAATTTAAGAGGGCTGTCGGCAGACTTCTTAAAGAAGATAAAATTATAATAGGCGAGAAGTCAATAAAGAAAAAGTGATTTCTAACGCTTCGGAAAGGTAAAAAAGAGTAAAAGATTTCCTTTATAGGCAAATCTTTTACTCACCGAGTTTGTGCCGAAGCGTCACAAACATCGGATATCGCAGCCGCAAATCTGAAATTTGCGGCGCGAACCTACGCTAACGCTTCGGAAAGGTGGAAAATTATGCAAAATGTTATTAAGACAGACAAGGCTCCAAGTGCAATAGGACCTTATTCACAGGCTATTGAGGTAAACGGAATGGTATATACCTCAGGCGTCATTCCTGTAAATCCTGCAACAGGAGAGATTGTGGAGGGCGTTGAGGCTCAGGCTAAGCAGGCAATCGGCAATCTTATCAATCTTGTTGAGGCAGCAGGTTCATCAGCTGACAAGGTTATCAAGACAACAGTATTTATCAAGAATATGAATGATTTTGGCAAAATAAATGAGATATATGCAACATTTTTTAAGGAACCTTATCCTGCACGTTCATGTGTCGAGGTGGCAAGACTTCCTAAGGATGTTCTTATAGAGATTGAAGCTGTTGCGGTAAAGTAGAGGTTTTATGGGAAAAAAGATTAGAAGAATTACTCCGTCGTATATGCACCTTATGTTCCTTTTTATGCTGGTGTTTTACGAGCTTAGTGCCATAGGAGTAGGATATCTCTTAAGGTACATAGTGAAAAATGTTGACGAGAATTTTTCACTTAATATTGTTATGAGCCTTCTTCTTAGCCAGATTCTTATATGGTCCGGACTGCTTATTTATATGCTTATCACAAGGAGAAATCCGTTTGTCAAAGCCGATTTCAGTTTTGGCTCAAAGCCCGTGAAGGTTTTTATAACGGTGCTTCTTATACCGATATTTACATTTGCAATATATCCGGTTGTAATTTTTTTAAACCTTTTGACCATGATGTTTGCAGAAAATGCGGTAGAGAGCGTGAATGCTCAGTTTGACGGATATTCTTTACTGGCACAGCTTATTGTTATGGCACTTATACCGGCAGTGAGTGAAGAGCTTATATGCAGAGGTGCATTGTTTGGCGGACTTAAAAGGACGGGAATATTTGCTGCTGCGGTTGTGAGCGGATTGTATTTCGGTATACTTCACCTGAATATCAACCAGTTTGCGTATGCTACGTTTTTGGGCATTATGCTTGCACTTCTTAACGAGTGTACGGGATATATATACTCGTCGATGCTTGTGC
>CAMEJP010000061.1 GCA_945920185.1 uncultured Eubacterium sp.
CACAAACTCGGTGAGTTGAAGGTTTGCCTATCAGGGAAAGCTTCAACTCTTTTTCTCACAATCCGAAGCGTCAGCTTTTGCTCTTTGCCTCAATATTCTTTTCATGCGGAAGCACCGCGTTCAGTATAATACCTACAAGAGCGCCCACTGCAAGTCCGCTAAGTGATATTGTAACATTTCCCAACACTATGTTTATGGCACCAAGACTGCTGTACTTAATACCTATTGAAAGCACCAGTATAAGGGCCGCTATTATAACATTTCTTGACTGTTTGAAATCAACATTGCTCTCAACCACATTTCTCACGCCGACTGCTGAAATCATACCGTAAAGCACGATTGATATCCCTCCGCAGGTTGCCACAGGCATAGAGCTTATGACTGCCGCAAATTTAGGAGAAAATGAGAACAGAATGGCAAGTCCTGCTGCTATTCGTATTACTCTCGGATCATAAACACGTGAAAGCGTAAGCACGCCTGTATTCTCACCATAAGTAGTATTTGCCGGTGCTCCGAAAAGTGAAGCGACAAATGTTGCGACACCGTCGCCTAAAAGAGTTCTGTGAAGTCCCGGCTTTTCAAAGAAATTCTTTCCAACTGTTGAAGATATGGCTGCTATATCTCCTATATGCTCCATCATTGTAGCTATGGCAATCGGTGCAATGGTTATGATGGATGTAAGTATCAGTGATGTATCAGGATTCTTAAATACAGAAAAGACGGTGTCCTCAAACTGTACCGGAATACCTATCCACGCAGCTTCCTTTACTGCGGTAAAATCAACATCACCCATAATACATGCCACTGCGTATGAGCCAAGTGCTCCGAGAATAATAGGAATAACTTTAATCATTCCCTTACCCCATATGTTGCACGCCACCACTATAAGTATTGCCACTAATGCCACAAACCAGTTATTGGCACAATTATCTACGGCAGACTGCGAAAGTGTAAGTCCTATGGCAATAATGATGGGTCCCGTGACGGCAGGAGGGAAAAATTTCATAACCTTTTCCACACCAAACACCTTAACTAACGCCGCAAGCACAAAATACAGAAGTGCTGCGACCGCAACTCCGATACAGGCATAAGGCAAAAGTTCTCTCTCTCCGTTAGGTGCTATCGTCATATAACCTGCAAGAAATGCAAATGACGAACCGAGGAATGCCGGAACCATTCCTTTACACAAAAAGTGGAATATAAGCGTACCTATACCTGCAAAAAGCAGAGTTGCCGACACACTTAATCCCGTAAGCTGCGGAACCAGCACCGTAGCACCAAACATGGCAAACATATGCTGAACGCCAAGCATAAACATTTTTGGATTTCCAAGCGTTCTGGCATCATAGATTGCCCCATTGTTTTCTTTTGACATATAAAACCTCCATTCATTATAAGTACCGTAGTGGCTTCTTCTTCCTCTACGGCACTAAATATTCTAACATCAATTTTACAATAAGAAACAATATGTGTCAACAAAATCTATTTTTCCACTATATTTCTTTTTCTTTATTTTAAACTTTGTTTTTTAGCGGTTCTTTATAAGCTTAACCATCTGTATGACAAGAGTAGGAATAAAAGCAAGGACATATATCACTGCAGCCTGCTTCATGGCAAGAGTACCTACCGAGAACAAGCCGCTAAGACCCGGAACAAATAAAACCACATTGAGAAGAAGCACTCCTGCAATAAATGCCGCAATACTCCATTTATTGCTTAATAAGCCGATTTTAAATATTGAACGGCTGCTTCGGCAGTTAAAACCGTGGAACAGTCTTGCAAGCGTCAAAACGGCAAACGCCATCGTGCATGCCGTGATACTGTCAGTCTTAAGTCCCATATAAAACGCACTCATTGTCACAACAGCTATCAATCCGCCCTGCAAGAGTATTTCCGACATAAATTTTCCATCAAGTATGCCCGCCTTTGGATTTCTCGGTTTTTCTTTCATAAGGCTTCTGTCCGATGCTTCCATTCCGATAGCCAGTGCCGGAAGCGAGTCTGTCACAAGATTTATAAATAAAAGCTGAACCGGAGCAAAAGGAGCCGGCAAAGCCATAACGGAACAATACAGTACGGCAAGGATTGCCGCCATATTGCCCGAAAGAAGAAATTGTATGGCATTTTTAATGTTGCGGTATACATTTCTTCCGTTGAGGACAGCCTTAATTATTGTGGCAAAATTATCATCCGTAAGTATCATCGAAGCAGCGTCCTTAGAAACCTCAGTTCCCGTAACCCCCATAGCCACGCCTATGTCAGCCTTCTTCAGTGCCGGTGCGTCATTCACGCCATCTCCCGTCATGGCTGTGATACGCCCTTTTCTCTGCCATGCATCAACAATCCTGATTTTGTTTTCAGGTGACACTCGAGCATATACAGACACCTTTTCAAGCACATTATCAAGCTTTTCTTCACTCATGGCGTCAAGCTCCGCACCCGTAAGGGCAATATCTCCCTCCTCAAAAATGCCGATTCCACGTGCTATCGCCGTTGCCGTCACCTTATGGTCACCTGTAATCATTACCGTCTTTATTCCTGCATTCTTAGCTTCGGCTACCGCAGCCCTTGACTCTTCTCTCGGCGGGTCAATCATTGAAACAAGACCTATAAATGTATAATCATTTTCACTTTCAAGAGACAGACATTCAAGCTTATCAGCCTCTCTGTATGCAAATGCCAAAACTCTGAGTCCGTTCTCGGAAAATTCCGTATTTTTATCAAGTATCGCTCTTTTATCCTCCTCAGTAATATCTCTTACGCCGTCACTTTCATATATTCTGCTTACCCTGTCTAAAAGCACGTCGACCGCACCCTTTGTAAGAATCGTAGGCACACCGTGAAGACAATACTTCGTACTCATCAGCTTTCTTTCAGAATCAAACGGAATCTCCTCAAGCCTTGTCATGGCTCCTCTTATGTCATCTTCCGATATACCGGCATCATCAAAGCCTGCCCTGTGCGCCATTTCAAGAAGGCATATCTCCGTCGGGTCGCCTATTCCTTTTCCCTCGCTTATACTGGAATCATTACTAAGTATCGCCGTATATATAAGATACCTGTGAAGTTTAATTTTAAGGTCCATATCCTCCGGGGCGATTGTCTTTTTGTCTATATATACATCCTGCACGGTCATTTTGTTCTGCGTCAGTGTCCCCGTTTTGTCAGAACATATAACAGACACGCATCCAAGACTTTCAACTGCCTTCAGTTCCTTGATGATGGCATTTTCTTTTGCCATCTTCTGCGTACCCATAGCCTGAACAATGGTTACAATCGAACCAAGTGCTTCCGGTATCGCAGCAACCGCAAGTGCCACGGCAAACATCAGAGAATCCAGCACAGGCATTTTTCTGTAAATGCTCAATCCAAACACAATAACGCATATCGCCATAATGGCTATTGCAAGTTTTTTGCTAAAATCATCAAGACTGATTTGGAGCGGTGTTCTCTTTTCCCTAGTGGCATTCATAAGTGCCGCTATCTTTCCTATTTCGGTATCCATTCCGGTTGCCGTGACAAGCACCATGGCTCTTCCGTATGTCACAAGGCTTCCCGAATATACCATATTTGTTCTGTCAGCGAGAGGCACTTCTTCCTCTATCACTTTGTCCGTCTTATCTACATTTACGGATTCTCCGGTAAGTGAGCTTTCATTTACCTGAAGAGAATAATTCTTCAAAATTCTGCCGTCTGCCGCAATCATGTCACCCGCTTCAAGAATAAGTATATCCGAACAGACTACTTCCTTAGACGGTATCTCTATGCGTTTTCCGGACCTTATCACCTTTGCATGAGGCGATGAAAGAGCCTTGAGCGAATCAAGCGACTTCTGGGCTTTTACATATTGAACGGTTCCAAGTACTGCATTCATTATGATTACGGCAAATATGACAAGCGTACTCTCAACATTTCCCGAAAACATTGAAATTCCTGCCGCAATGATAAGAATAATGACAAGCAAATCGCAAAACTGACTCAAAAACACCTGCCATACACTCTTTTTCTTTCCCTCCTGAAGCATATTGGGACCTTTTTCCTTCAGTATCTCTTCCGCTTTTGATTCATCAAGACCATTTTCCGTTACCTTCATCATTCTTAGAAGTTCTTCATTTGTCATCTGATAAACACTTTTCATATAGTTACCTCCATTCCGAAGCGCAAGCGCAGGTTCGCGCCGCAGGAGAGTTGCACGGTATAAAAAAAGACCTTCCATGCATAAACATAACAAATGTCTATACATGAAAAGTCTTGTTTAACGTAAAGTCATATACATTCCGGGCTTAAAAGCCGTACTGACGAAATGTATAACACAGTTAAAAACTGTGCAACTACTCCCTTTTCAATTTATCTTTTTAGGGAATAATATCATATTCCCGGCTGTCTGTCAATCCAAAGTTAAACTTTTATAATTTGGAAAACCATCTGATTTTTTCCTTTGTTCTTTGCCTGATAAAGTTTCATTCGTTTCTATTTTTCTCACTCTACGACACCTTTTACGTCATATATAGGTATTCTCTTATCCATCTTTAATATATGAGTTGAAAGCCAGCCTAAAAGATAATTAATCAGTTCAACCAGATACTCCTGCTGATTGTCATCGACATTATCAAAATTAATCTGATTAAGTCTGTCAACAAATGCCGTATGTGCTACTTTCTGGGAAGACAAACCTTCATAACCTATTTTTTCCATATATTTTTCTTCATCACTGAAATGCAGAACCGTATATTCTTTAAGTTCATCTATAATATTTATTATAGCGTCATATTTATCGTGCAGAAACTCTGCATTTATCAAATCATTTGTCTTACTTATAATCTCAAACAGGTTTTTATGTTCTTCATCTATCAAGTCAATTCCTGTCTTATATTTATCAGTAAATGCAAAGGCATCCTCCTGATTTTCTTCCACACAATGCCCTATCATAAGGTCGCTTCCGAGAATATGACGATAAAGCCACCTTGACAGATAAAGCAAAAGCTCGCCAAGTTTTTCCTTAGCATTTTCCTCATTCAACAGAGTTTCATCATATTTGTTAACATACTCAGCAAATTGTGCATGCTCTCTTTTCTGCCTGCCAAGCTCGGCATCTCTGATTTGCTCCATATATGCCTCTTCGTGTGAAAAATGTGTCATTGCATATTCCTTAAGACGCACGACCATTTCCCTGGCAACCGTAAGCACAATTTTATCATCACTGTTTACAAGCTCCATTCCTGCGTTTATCATTGCAAACAGCTTCCTGTGCTCGTTATCAATATTCTCAATGCCTATAATACAATCATCCGTAAATTGGTACATAATATTTCCTCACATTCTCTTTATTGTATATTTTATAGTGTTCCTTATATATGTCAGTCGTGAAAACCTTCTCCAAAAACTTCATTTGTCTCTGTAATCATAACAAATGCAGACTTGTCAAGTTCCTGTGCCACCCGCCTTACCATATATGCCTGCGATTTTGAGCAGGCACAAAGCAGCACATCCCTGTCCTCATCAGTATAGCTTCCCTTTGCTCTAATCTTGGTAGAACCACGCCCTATCATTTCTCCGATTCGCTGCGCTATCTCCTGCGCACAGTCGGTTACTATGATAATCAGTGTTCCCGAGCCCATACCGTACATAATTTTATCTATCACAAGCGAAGTCATCAACGTTGCACTCAGACCGCAAAGAACCGCATCCACATTTCCAAACACACGCCATCCCGCAAGAATAATCACCAAATCTATGCTCATAGTGATGATACCTATGGATAAATGCGGCCGAAGCTTCCTCACTACCATAATAAGAAAGTCGGTGCCTCCCGAGGAAGATCCACGCATATAAAAGAATGCAAGACCGATTCCAAGAAATATTCCGGAATACAGTGCTGCCATAAACTGCGAGCCTGAATACGCCGGAAAATGCGGGAATATGATGTCCAGAAATACCATACAAAACAGCATCGTTTTGATTGTCTTTAAAATAAAATGCTTTCCCAATATTTTAGCACTTATCAGCATAAGCGGTATATTTAAGACAACCGTGGTTAAACCGATAGGAAATTTCCACAGATAATTAAGCATCAGAGCGACACCGCTCAACCCTCCCGGCGCAAAATTTGCCATCTTTGCAAATGTATAAATGCCTACCGCATAAAAAAACGAACCGATTATATCGTAAAGCAAATCCAATGCCATATTTTTTATTTTTGCCACTTTCATATTTACCCCTTAGATTATTTATTACCTGTATCAGGTTCTAATATTTAGTATTATCAAAATTCCGTCTTTCAATGCTTTGCCTTTATAGGATGACGTATAACTGTTTTCAGACGTTCCTTGGCAACCTTTCTTGCATCGCTTAAGTAAATTTCGTGGTGAAACCTTTTATCTTATATGCTTTTTCATTATTTTCCATAAATATTCAAATAAACACGCGGCCTGCTATACGCATTAAATTGCTCTTCGGAATCAGTTTCATAGCAACAGTAAATATTTGAATTATTTTCCTCATATCTGACCTTGATACCTTCATAATAAGAGCCTGATAAAAATGCCTTCCTAAAATCATCAGGCAGCTGATATATACTTAAAAGCTCCACACTTAACAGCGGAACATTCAGATTCTCAAGTGCCCCATGTAACATCTTAAAATCTTCTTCAATCTGATTTAAGTTTTCTTCCATACTCTTTTCCATACTGATTTCCTCATCATAGGAAACTCTTGTAATCACACCCAGCTTGTTGAATTCAACAACTACATAAGACGTTTCACCATCAGAAGTTAATCCGCGTATATATCCAAATACCTTATATCCATATGCCTGATAGCGTTCTTTGGGAGAATCTGCGGATACGTACTCACAAACAGGTGATAAAGCTTCTTTCACTTCCTCAATTCTTTCAGAAGCCAATGCAATATTTTCCTTTTTCAATAAATTTGCATCTTTAAATTGAGGAATATATACTGCGATTAAAATCAAAACAGATGCTACAGCAAATGAAATCAAATACTTTTTAATTTTTGGCACTTTTACTCCATATGTATTTGCCATTTCATTTGCATTTTCCATCTGTTCAAACGACATTTCTAATGCTACTGCCACAGTATCGACAGCACCGGCAACTTCCATTGCCTTACCCGCTTTCTTTAAAGTCTTATTTTCACTTTGTTCCATAAGACTTCCGGCAGCTCCAAGTCCAATTGCACCTGCCACTTTTCCTGAGTAATCTTTTTCACTCTGCCTAATGTTTAAACGGTTCCCAAGTTCCCGCCATTTTTTTCCACGCATTCCAAACTTAGATTTAAGTATGCAGTAGCAAAATGTGAACAGGAAAAACCCAACAAAACCCAGACATACATACAATCCATAAGGCACAAATTTTTCATTATGAAAAACCAAATCATCCACCATTTCCAAAATCAGCCACGGTCCTAAGATTACAAAAGCCATAACCAGTGCTGCCATTGCAATTTGGGGGTATAGGCAATATCTTCGTATCATATTTTCTTCTTTTCTGCTAAGCATTTCCCTGTTCCTCTTTCACTAAAACTACTGTTTATAAATTCTAATTTTCTCACCCCTCAAATAATGGTGTTGAAAAATATCTCTCTGCCGTATCCGGTAAAACAGTTACCACAGTTTTTCCTTTTCCAAGTTTTTTTGCTAATTTTATGGCAGCCGCCACATTAGTTCCGCTGGAAATTCCACACATTATTCCTTCCTTTGATGCTAATTCCTTTGAAGTACTGATTGCCTCTTCATCGCTAATTATACAAATGTCATCATATATATTCTGATTTAAAATTTCCGGAATAATGCCATCACCTATTCCCATCTGAATATGAGTTCCTATAGAACCGCCGGAAAGAATTGCAGCATGCGCCGGTTCCACTGCCCATATTTCTATGTCAGGATTCGCTTTTTTAAGCGTCTCACCGATTCCCGTTATCGTTCCTCCTGTACCTATTCCCGAACAAAAACCATGTATAGGACCATCAACCTGTTTAAGTATCTCTACGCCTGTCTGATTTCTCTGAATCGCCACATTAGCCGGATTTTCAAACTGCTGTGGCACAAATACATTAGGATTCTCATCACGCATATTTAATGCCAGCTGCAGACATTTCTCTATACATAAACCTATATTTCCTGCATCATGAACTAATACCACTTCAGCACCATAATGTTCCACTAATTTTCTTCTTTCCTCACTTACGGAATCCGGCATAATAATCTTTGTTTTATAGCCACGAACAGCACCTACCAGAGCTAATCCGATACCCTGATTACCACTTGTAGGTTCAACAATTATTGTATCCTTATTGATTAGTCCCTGCTTCTCCGCCTCGCATATCATATTATAAGCGGTTCTTGTTTTAATGGAGCCGCCAACATTTAATCCTTCAAATTTTACCAAAATCTGTGCACTGTCTTCATCACCCATACGATTAAGCCTTATAACAGGTGTATTTCCCAGTGCATCTAAAATATTATCACATATCATTCCAAGTTACCTCAATTTCTTTATCTATATCTATAATACTATTATAGATATAGATATGCAACATTCAAAGCCTAATCAAATCACTTTTTATTATCCTTGCCAAATAGTTTTTTCCGCACCGCCTTAAAATCCTTGCTTATGATATTCTTAGGCAAAATAATAATTTTTTGAGAACGCATTTCCACCAATTGTTCCTCCGGCATTTCAAAAAACTCAGCCATCTGCTCCACACTGGCATCCGGCTTAAACTTTCTCCGGCGAAGAGAACCATATTTCAATCGGTTATATTCCTTCCAAAACACCATAACCACGATTTCAATTAAAAGAATCACAAGTGTTATAAAAAGCAGCCTTTTCGTTTCATGAAGCATCTCTACCGTATAAATCCAGTATGTAAATGGCGTCTTTCCGATTGCAAGACAAATAAAACCATAAATCACATAGAAGAAATAGCTCAAAATAAATACCCATGCCAATCCGGACAGAAGCAGCTCTAATATCTTTTTCCACCACACTTGCTTTCCGTCAATAATATTGTTTTCAAAATCATCATTTTCATCTTCACGTGTATCATCTTCAGGTATATGAACAACTATCGACGATTCATCGCTACCCGTATCTTTAGATACAGACATATTCTCAGAAGACGTGTCTATTCCTCTGTCAGGGCTTTTCCATGTAGCAAGACTGTCCTTCTTTTTAAACAGAGTTCCCGGCAGTGCCATCAGGGCTACCAAACCGTTTACTATCCAGTATATGACAGGATACCATGCCGCAGATATCATGTATTTAAAGATTCCCTTATCATAGCGCCGTTCCAGACAAAGTGCCACCACAAACTGCACCATACAAATAACTGCCAAAAACTGCGACTTCCACAAATACGGCATGTAACTTCCTATGTTGTAACAGAGTTTAAAAATTTCAGTGACCGTAAGCAACAACCATAATACAATCCAGATTAAAGACAATACCTGTTCAAAGTACACAGGATACATACGTCTTCGTCTCCAGCTTTTGAAGATTCCGGCATGGCGGAATATGACTTCCTGTCCTCCCTGTGCCCATCTTTTTCTCTGTTTTATCAATCCTTTTATTGTTTCCGGAACAAGCATCCAGCAAAGTGCATTTGGCTCATATCGTATATCCCAGAAATTACGTTCCAGCTTCCATGTTACTGCTATGTCCTCTGTCACCATATCCCTGTCCCAAAGCCCGCAATCCAGCAATGCCTGCTTACGATATGCAACCACTACGCCGGAAACAGTCATCACTTTTCCCCAGATTCTCTGTGCTCTTTTAATCAGTGAAATAATACTTGCATATTCACATAACTGTATTTTTGCCAACAGGGAACTGCGGTTTCGTACTCTTGGATTTCCTGTGACAGCTCCCACACGTTCTCCATTGTTGGCATTTAAAAAATGAGCCATCATATAGCGAATACAATTCTTATCCAAGTAGGAATCGCCATCCACGCAAACCAGATACTCTCCTTTTGAAGCCATAAATCCCAGATATAAGGCATTTGCCTTTCCACAGTTTTCCTGAAGATCAATGCACCTCACACGCTCATATTTTTCTGCCAATGCTTTTGCATAAGCAACAGTATCATCAGTACTTCCATCGTTTATAATAAGAATCTCATAATTGGGATAATTCATTTCATTAAGATGTTTTACCACTTCTATAAGATTGGCTGATTCATTAAATGCCGGAACCAGTACCGATACCATAGGCGTAGCCGGGAGTGGAAGAGGATCTTTTCGTTCTATACGGAAATAGTAAATCACACTTCCGACAATCCAAAGCATACTCATGCCAATAGGATACCAGAACACAATCAGCTCGATAATCCGAAAATGATTCAGCACAAATTGAAATATGCTCTCCATCATACCAGTATTTCTCCTTTCAATTAAAAGACCACGCGAACGCAAATCTTTCAATTGCAAATTTATTCTATAGGTATTTTATATCTTTTATAGACATTATTATATCACAGATTAACGGTATTACAATACTTCACAATTTCTGTTTCCGGCACTTTTCCATAAAGCAAATGCCGAAAACCCGCATAAATACAGGGTTTCGGCATTTTGGTCCTGTTTAAATTTGGAATTATAACTGTTTTACCATCAGAAATTCTTCTTCACTCTCAAAAATGGATCTATATTAAAAAAGTGGACACACAAAGTAACTATACATTATAATTAAGTA
>CAMEJP010000062.1 GCA_945920185.1 uncultured Eubacterium sp.
AAAGATGCAGTCTATTATTGATGTTATCAATAACATTACTACACAGACAAGTCTTCTCGCACTTAATGCTTCAATTGAGGCTGCCAGAGCCGGTGAGGCAGGCAAAGGATTTGCAGTAGTTGCGGGTGAAATATCTAACCTTGCAAATCAGACTAATTCTGCTACAGAGACGATTACGGACCTGATAAACAATATTTATGAGGAACTTGAGAATGTTACCAAGACCATAAATCAGGCTGTTGAGAACAACAAGCTCCAGAATAAGTATGCACATGATACGGCAAACGGTTTTTCTGATATTGAGCAGAGGGCAAATCAGATCAAGAAGTCAACAAAGACGCTTGGCGGTGCGATAACAGAGCTGGCTTCGGCAAATGAAAGCATTGTGGACAGTATTCAGACGATATCGGCAATTACCGAAGAGGTGTCTGCTAATTCAACCGAAACATACAAGACAAGCGAGAAGAACGAGGATATAGTTCTTGATATTATAAAACATATGGAAGAACTTAATAATAAAGCTAAGGAGCTTGAAGCATAACAATGCAGGGTATATGTTACATAGTCGGTGCAGGACATTTCTCGGAAACTGCTCTTGAATTAAATGAAAATGACTATATTATAGCCGCTGATGGCGGCTATAATTTTTTGCAAAAGCTGGGTATGCATCCGGATATTTTGCTGGGGGATTTTGATTCCATAGAAGATATCCCTGAGAATATAAAAAAAATTACATTTCCGTCAAATAAAGATGATACGGATATGGCTTTGGCGGTTAATCTGGCAATAGAAAAAGGTTATAAAAACATTGTGCTTATGGGAGCACTCGGTGGAAGGACAGACCATAGCTACGGAAACATCGCCCTTTTGGTGCATATGGCAAGGCTTGGCATAGAGAACAGGATTGTTGACGGAAGAAGGGTTATAACTGCCGTTACGGATAAGGCGATATGCTTTGATGAAACATATTCGGGATATGTTTCTGTCTTCAGCGCCGATACACGTTCTTATGGGGTATCGATAGAGGGTCTGAAATATGAACTTAACAATGTCATGCTTACGAATGACGTCACACTCGGAGTCAGCAATGAGTTTATCGGGAAGTCTTCAAGAATAAGTGTGGAAGACGGTACGCTTATCATAATGTATGAAAAGTGATGTCTATATATCACCGTTGATTTTTCTGAAACCTGTAGGTGATATGCCGTTTTTCTTTTTGAAAGCGTCACCGTAATAATTACTGTTTTCAAAACCACATTTAAAGGCTATATCGGTAATGCTTAATGAGGTTTCCAGAAGAAGCTTTTCAGAATTTATAATTCGTATGTTGGTAAGATATTCTTTAAAACCGTAGCCGGTGGCAAGCTTGAATTTTTTGGAAAAGTATGTGGAATTTAAGTGCAGTATACCTGCCACATCAGTAAGGGTAATGTGTGAGGCATAGTTGTTGCTAATATAGCTTATCGCCTGCATAATGCTTTCATCCTTTATCTTTAGCTGATCATAAGAAATACTGTTAAAATGGGCGTGGTTTCTCATTACATATATAACGAGCTGTTCAAAATATGTCTTTACAAGATAGGAACTATACTCGTCATTTTTTGTGTTTTCGTCAATTATCATATCAAGAAGTCCGCATATTTCATTGGAGGCAAACTCAGGCATACGTATGGCTCTGCCAAATATTTTATCCTTTAGTGCATTTTTGCCAAACTGCTTTTCGAGGACGGAAATGTAGTTTTCGGTAAATTCTATGTATGCACGTGTGCTTGTAATGCCGTTGTCATAGATAGTCTGATGCCGTGAACCGGCAGGTATGAAAATCAGCGTTCCCGGTTTCATATCGTATACGGTATCCTCGTAGTGAAGATGGCAGTTGCCGCTTATCAGAAAAAATAGCTCACAGTATGAGTGGGAATGAGGATAATCCATAGAGTGTGAGTGGTCTCGTGATAACTTTGAAATTTCAAAACGATTTTTTATTGCCATATGTTTTTTCCTTCCGACATATAGGTGTAAAAAATTACCAAATTTTTAAATGTTACCTTGTACATTATTGCTATATTTACTATTATACACCTAAAAAAAACAGTAATCAATAGGGAAAATATCAAAAAGTAAGTAGTAAGATGAGCCAATATATGGTATTATAATCCTAATATATGTGTTTTACTGTGATTCCTGTGAAGAAGAGGGAAACAGGCACATGAAAAATAAAGGAGGTATTATGATGAAGTCTGGTTTAAAAAGACTCAAAAAGCATGTTGCAGTTCTGCTTGCTGCTACACTTTGCTGTACGGCAATTCCGTTTGCAACTGCTAAAAAGCCGGTGGATGTATTGGCTGAAGATGTGAATCCACTGACAACTGTCTGGAAGACTGCCGAGATAGGCTCTCATACAGATACGGGCAGCTACGTTTATGACGCTGCTGCAAAGACTGTTACCGTAACAGGTGCAGGTACGGTATTTGGTAAGGATACCAATTCAGATGATTTATTCTATGCATACTTTGATGTTAAGGGCAACACAACAGTTGTTGCCAAGATGACACCAAGTGCTTCTAACAGCACGGGTATGGTTGGTATTATGGCAAAGAATGATACTGAACCTGGCAGTATGGCAGCTGGTATATATGTAGACTACGCAAAGGGTCAGGTAAGACTTGGAAGACACGGCGGTGCCGGTACTTTGTCTACTGGTGCCATTACTGATTCTATCTATGTTAAGTTAGAGTTTTCTAAGGATGCTGTATATTGTACGGTTGCAAGCGATGCTGATTTTACAAGCATTCTTGTTGCAAGAAAAGGTATGGGAACAACAGGTCTTGATCCTAAGACAGTAGGTTTCTTTGCTACAGCAGGAAATACGGTAACATTTGAGGATATCAGAATTACATCTGAGTACGAGGAAGACGGCGTAACTTACAAGAAGGTAGTTTTTGATTCTAAGACAGGTGAGCTTATTCCTACATTCTCAAAGAGTTCTGACTATGAAGGAGCATATGCTTCTAACTTTACATTTGCAAGCTCTGTTGACGGAAACATCTTAAAGCTTGTAAGCACAAGAGATACAAGCGGTAGTGTTACGGATAAAGGTGATATCAGATCCGGAAAGACTGTTGATTATTTCCTTTTCCCTGCAATCAATAAGAATTGTACCGTATCAGCAGACGTAACCATCAACAGCATTAACAACGGAACAGACAAGCAGGGTATTGCGGTAGGTCAGTTTGCTGTTGCTGATGCTAAGGTAGGAAAATCAAAGATGGTAGGTTCTTTCCTTCAGGCAAATAAGAATGCTGCAACACAGCATAACTTTACAACAGCCGGAGGAGCCACAAACGGTGGTAATCCAAAGGCAACTATCGTAATTAATGAAGGAAAAACATATAACCTTGCTTACAAGAAGACGGCAGAAGGAAATGTATATATGACAACAACAGCTGCCAACGGAGATGTTCTCGGACAGAATGAAGCAGCACCGTTTATTGTTACGGATGCTCATGCAAGCCTTGGAGTTGGTCAGAACGTACAGTATGGTCTTGCTATTTCAGCTGCAGATGTAGAGATTACAAACCTTAAGCTTGTTGATGCTGACGGTTATATTCTCTATGACCAGAATGATTATTACAAGGCAGTAGGTGTTGCACCTGTGGTAACAGAGATTACAAAGGCAGAAGTTGCTGCAGACCGTTTAAGCATTGACTTAGAGTGGACAGCTTCTGAGGGCGTAGGCAATCAGCAGTTTATAGTTCAGGTATCTAAGGACGGCGGTGAATATGTACTTGCCGGAAATACTAAGGTAAACAGCTTCTCATATGTTCCTACAACAGACGGAACATACAAGTTCAAAGTATACGGAAAGTCAGGCGATTCTACAAGCCTTGATGCTGCAAAGGAAACAGCAGACATCGTATATGTAAAACCACTTGCGGATCCTGTAATTACGGTTGCCGGTGGAGATACAAAGGTTGACATTACATTTGCTGACGTAGACGGAGCTACAAAGTATGAACTTTACAGAAAGTCAGCATATGAAACAGAATACACAAAGATTCAGGAATTTACGACAGACAGAGCTTACACGGATTCAGATGTTGTAAATGAAGTTCCATATTACTACTATTTAGTAGCATTGAATGACACAAACTCTTCTAATCCGTCAGAGGCTATGCAGGCACTTCCTACAGACGGACATACCGGAGTATATGAGTACGGTGCTGATGCAGCGAAGATAACGGTTACGGATAAGTCAAATGATACAATCTTTGCTGACAAGGCAAACCTTTCAGTTAAGGCTGACAAGGCAGGTACTTTTAAACTCTGTCTTGAAGGCGAAGAGGTTTCTTCTAAGGCAGTAGCTGCCGATGAAGTTGCTGCATTTGAAATTGCTTTGGCTCAGGGCAGAAATAACGTAGAAGTTATATTTGAGGACGCTGCAGGCAAGCTCACAAGAAAGGCATTCAACTTTGTAAGCAATCCTAAGATTGACATTGTAGTGGACGCTGCTTACACAGGAACAGACGGAGCAGAGGTTGACGGTTATCCGACATACAAGACAGTTCAGGCTGCAATAGATGCAGTACCTGCAGACAACGCTTCAGGAAAGACCATATTCATCAAGAACGGTGAGTATGAGCAGAGACTTGTTATCACTTCACCATATGTATGGTTACTTGGTGAGGATGCAGTAAAGACTCATATATTTGCTTCCGTAGCAGTATGTGACGGAACAGCAACGGGTATGTGGGACAGAAATGCAGTATATGTAGATTCTACGGCTGATTACTTCTCAGCAGAGAACCTTACAATAGAGAACAGCTTCCCATATACAAATGGTAATGACCAGCAGGCTGATGCTCTTGCTATCGTAGCAGACAACACAGTATGTACAAATGTCAGATTGGTAAGTTTCCAGGATACACTTCTTACAGACTCAAGAGTTAAGGGTGAAGACGGCAACTACGAGATGACAAAGCAGGTATTTAACAAGTGTTATATCACAGGTAATGTAGACTTTATCTACGGTTCAGGTTCATCAGTATTTATTGATTGTGATATCGTAGGAAGATATACAGACAAGAAGTCCGACGGATGCTTTACAGCTCCTAGAACATATGCAAACATTCCTTATGGTATGGTATTTGCAGACTGCCGCTTCTATGCAGAAGACGGAGTGGCTGACGGTTCATATCGTCTTGCACGTCCATGGGGCAAGGATGCTTCAGCAATATTTATTGAATGCTATATGTCATCAGTGTTAAGAGAAATGCCTTATGATGATATGAGCGGTAACAGCTACAAGAATGCAAGATTTGCTGAATTTTATACATACGGCGAAGGCTTCAAGGTAAACAATGGCAGAATCCAGCTTGACCCATTGTCAGCTTTGACATTGTTAATGACTATCGGTGAAGATTTCACTTATATGGAAGAATCTTATCTGACAATGTATCTTGCATTAGCAGATTATACAGATGTTGATGCAGCAATAGCAGAGGCTGAAGCTCTTACACCTTCTGACTATAAGAATTATGAGATAGTTGAAGAGGCTCTTGCAGCAGTTGTAAGAGGAAAGACGGCAAGCGAGCAGGCAGAGGTTGATGCTATGGCAAAGGCTATCAAGGATGCTATAGCAGCACTGCAGAAGGTTGAATCAGGAACACCTGGTGAACCGGGTACACCATCAACACCTGATGTACCAGCTACAGGAGACAAAGCTCCGATTATTCCTATTGCAATCATAATGTTAATCGCTTTAGGCGTAGTAATAGTTGCAACAAGAAAAAGAGTAATCAGATAATCTCAGAGACAATAATTATCAGTCCCGCACTGTAAAAAGTGCGGGATTTTTTTTCGTTTACAGTCATATACTTTAAAAAAATGCGGCAGAAGTAATTATGGATTATATAGCGTTTGTGAGTGATTCCAAGAAGGAAACTATGCTGAATGTGGCATTAGGTACAACTGAACCAGAAAGGGAAAAAACGATTGACCTTAATGTGGGCTTTAATACGGAGCAGAGAACATGGGAGATTATAGTAAAACACAGGGGGAATATGGATTATATACGTGAAAAATACAGCACTTCAAGGGTAATTGAGCTTATAAACAATTATGCCATTATCATTGCACCTGAAAATGATGTTGAAAGTATTGTAGCGGAAGCAAATATAGATTTTGCCGAGAAATCCAAAAATTATTACTTTAAGACTGATGTAGGGAAAAGTGCGGGGTGCGTAAATTTTCTTCAGGTGGAACCGTACAATTTTTTCGGCCAGGGAGTGCTGGTGGCGATACTTGATTCAGGAATAGACATATATCACAGGGATTTTCAAAATCCTGACGGAACCACAAGGATATATGAGCTCTGGGATCAGACCATAACGGAGAATCAAATGCCGCCCGAGGGGTATTTTTACGGAAGGCTTTACAGTCAGGAGGAGATAAATCAAGCGATAGCAGCGGGCAGGGTGAACGGAAGAAATATAGTTGCAACGCAGGATTACAGCGGACATGGAACGGCGGTTGCAGGAATACTTGCAGGAAATGGTGCAGAAAGTGACGGAAAGTACGCCGGAGTTGCAAGCCGGTCGACGCTGCTTATTGTTAAATTAGGAGATTCTAACAGTTCATTTCCGCGTACAACGAGAATTATGGAGGGAATAGATTATGCCTTAAAGGTTGCGGCAAGGCTTAATATGCCGCTTGTAATAAACTTAAGTTTTGGAAACAATTACGGTTCACATAACGGAAAGTCTCTCTTTGAAAGCTTTATTGACGAGGCTTCAAGATATGGAAAGACCACCATAGTAGTCGGTGCTGGAAATGAGGCAAATGCTCTTATACATATATCGGGAAGTCTTTCGGTAGGAAGGGAAGAGATAGTAGAACTTAATATTGCAGAATACGAAACAAAGCTTAATCTTCAGATATGGAAAAACTATGTGGACGATTTTGACGTAATCATAGAAACTCCTAATCTTGAAAGGATAGGGCCCTTAAGCAAAAAAAGTCAGGTAGTCAGATACAGTTTCTATAACAATGAACTGATAGTCTATTATGGAATGCCAAGCCCCTTTGAAATGCAGCAGGAGATATACATGGACTTCATTCCGAGAGGAAATTATATTCTTAGCGGAATATATAAAATACATCTTATACCTAAAATGATAGTGAGCGGAAATTATAATATGTGGCTTCCGAGCAATGCCGTCATCAATGACAAGACGGGCTTTGCAAAATCCGACCCTAACGGAACATTTACAATACCCTCAACTGCAAGAAGTGTTATAAGTGTGGGAGCATATAATCCGTCACTTGATGCCTATGCTACATTTTCAGGGAGGGGTTTTTTGAGGTCTGAGTATGTTAATCCGACTTTGGTTGCTGATGGCGTAGATGTGACAACCACAAGGGTGGGAGGCGGATACAGGACGGTTACGGGTACTTCATTTGCCACGCCGTTTGTTTCGGGAGGTGCGGCGATGCTTATGGAGTGGGGCATAGTCAGGGAAAATGACGTGTATCTGTATGGCGAAAAGGTTAAAGCCTACCTTATGAAGGGTGCAAAAGAGATAGGAGGTTTTGCGTACTATCCAAACAATATGGTAGGGGCAGGCGCAATGTGCGTTGCCCTCAGTCTGCCTGTATATAAATGAAAAATCTGCCAATAATACTTAAGGTAAAAAGAAGGGAGGCATCAGATTTGAAGTATTTGGAAATTGAAAAGGTTATCGGAAGAGAAATACTGGATTCCAGGGGAAATCCTACCGTGGAGGCAGAGGTAACGCTTATTGACGGAACCGTCGGCAGGGGAACTGCACCAAGCGGAGCTTCGACAGGTGAATTTGAGGCATTAGAACTTAGGGACGGGGATGAGAAAAGATATCTTGGAAAAGGTGTATCAAAAGCGGTAGAAAATATCAACACAATCATAAATGAAGTGCTTTCAGGCATGGACGCATCTGATATTTATGCAGTGGATAAGGCTATGACAGAGGCAGACGGAACAAGGGATAAATCAAAGCTTGGAGCAAATGCAATACTTGCAGTGTCAATAGCATGTGCAAGAGCTGCAAGTATCTCACTTGACATTCCACTGTACAGATTTTTGGGAGGTATATGCGGAAACAGACTGCCGGTGCCTATGATGAACATTCTAAACGGCGGTGCTCATGCGGCAAATACCGTGGATGTTCAGGAATTTATGATTATGCCTGTCGGTGCAAAAAGCTTCAAAGAGGCGTTAAGGTGGTGTGCAGAAGTATTTCACGCACTGGCAAAACTCTTAAAGAGTAAGGGACTTGCGACTTCTGTCGGAGATGAGGGAGGTTTTGCTCCGGATCTTGCATCTGACGAGGAAGCCATTCAGTATATACTCGAGGCGGTAAAAAATGCAGGATATGAGGCGGGACGTGATTTTTGCATAGCCATGGATGCGGCATCAAGTGAGTGGAAAGGTGAGAAAAAGGGTGAGTATATTCTGCCAAAGGCAGGAACACGGTATACTTCCGATGAACTTATTGACCACTGGGAGCAGTTGGTGGAAAAATACCCTATTATTTCCATAGAAGACGCACTGGACGAAGAAGACTGGGAAGGCTGGCAGAAGCTGACAAAAAGGCTTGGAAGCAGAGTACAGCTCGTGGGTGACGATTTATTTGTGACAAATACGGAAAGGCTTTCTAAGGGTATAGAACTTGGCTGTGGAAACTCCATTCTGATAAAACTGAACCAGATAGGTTCTGTATCGGAGACTCTTGAGGCAATAAAAATGGCGCACAAGGCAGGCTACACTGCCATAAGCTCACACCGTTCGGGAGAGACGGAGGATACCACAATCGCAGACCTTGCCGTGGCACTTAACACCTGCCAGATTAAGACGGGAGCTCCAAGCAGAAGTGAGAGAGTGGCAAAGTACAATCAGATATTAAGGATTGAGGAGGAGCTTGGAGAGGCTTGTCTGTATCCCGGGAGAGAGGCATTTAACCTCATCGGGCTGTGAAGCAGATTATGAATATCCTCTTGACTGTCACACGCATTTAACCTCTTGATTAGTCCTGATAAAATATATATAGACTTATGCCACAGAGTATGTTATAATATTAACAATCACGACGGATATGTTTGAAAAAGCATATTTTGTCAATAGAAAAAATAACAGGAGGGCTGACATGGCTAAATGGGTCTATTTGTTTAAAGAAGGTAACGCGTCTATGCGTAATCTGTTAGGAGGAAAGGGCTGTAATCTTGCTGAGATGACAGGGCTTGGAATGCCTATTCCGCAGGGCTTTACGGTAACTACGGAGGCTTGCACGGATTATTATAAAAACGGCGAGGAGATTTCGGAAGAAATCAAGACACAGATATTTGAAGCACTTGAATGGCTTGAAAAGGAGAACGGAAAGAAATTCGGCGACACAGAGGATCCGTTGCTGGTGTCTGTACGTTCAGGCGCAAGAGCGTCAATGCCTGGTATGATGGATACGATTCTTAATCTCGGTTTAAATGACGTGGCTGTCGAGGGATTTG
>CAMEJP010000063.1 GCA_945920185.1 uncultured Eubacterium sp.
TTATTTGACGAAATCGCTCCTAAGTACGAAGGTCGTAACGGCGGTTACACAAGAATCGTAAAGATTGGTTTACGTAAAGGTGACGCTGCTATGGAAGTACTCCTTGAGTTAGTTTAATAAATAAGTTAGGTGACCCTCGCTTACGGCGAGGGTTTTCTTAAACAAGAATTAGAGGCAGGAAAGAATGTCAATAGTAAAAACTGATAATTTAACATTTGAATATATAAGACGCGATGAAGATGAAAATGTCAGTGGCATAACGACAGCTATTGACAAGGTAAACATAGATATTGCTCCGGGACAGTTTATAGCCATACTCGGACACAACGGTTCAGGAAAATCAACACTCGCAAAGCATATAAACGCACTGCTGACTCCGACAGAGGGCACGCTCTTTGTTGACGGCATGGATACAAGCGATGACAAAAACCTTCTCAAAGTGCGCCAGACGGCAGGCATGGTATTTCAGAATCCCGACAATCAGATAATAGGAACGGTAGTGGATGAGGAGGTCGCATTCGGACCTGAAAACCTCGGAGTTCCTTCAGAAGAAATATGGCAGCGCGTGGAAAAGTGCCTAAAAGACGTCAATATGTACGCCTTTAAGGACGCGTCGCCAAATAAGCTCTCAGGCGGACAAAAACAGCGTGTTGCCATAGCAGGTGTTTTGGCTATGAAACCAAAATGTATAGTCTTAGACGAACCTACGGCAATGTTAGACCCGATGGGACGAAAGGAAGTCATAGAAACACTTCACGAGCTTAACAAAAAAGAAAATGTCACTATAATTCTCATAACACACTATATGAAAGAGGTTGTAGACGCAGACAAAATATTTGTAATGGACAGCGGAAAAGTAGTCATGGAAGGCACACCAAGAGAAATATTTTCTCACGTTGAGGAGTTAAAAGCCCTACGTCTTGATGTACCTCAGGTTACTGAGCTGGCATTTGAACTAAGAAAATCAGGTATCCGGCTACCGCTCGGAATACTTTCAATAGATGAGTTGGTGAAAGCATTATGTCAATAATAGTAAAAAATCTTAATTACATATACGGCGAGGGTACACCTATGGCACGTCACGCCCTTAAAGACATAAGCTTTGCCATAGAAAAGGGCGAGTTTATAGGCCTTATAGGCCATACAGGCTCAGGAAAATCCACCCTCATACAGCATTTAAACGGTCTTATAAAGGCAAGCAGCGGAGATATATACTACAACGGTGAAAGCATTTATAGCGAAGGCTACAATATGAGAGCACTCCGCTCAAAGGTAGGCCTCGTATTCCAGTATCCCGAGTACCAGCTTTTTGAAGAAAATGTTTTTAAAGACGTGTGCTTCGGCCCTTCAAACCTTGGACTTACAAAAAAAGAAGTAGAATTAAGAGCATATGAAGCACTGAAAAATGTAGGTATGCCCGACGATTTGTTTTACCAGTCCCCTTTCGATTTGTCAGGCGGACAGAAACGAAGGGCAGCCATAGCAGGCGTACTGGCAATGAAGCCGGAGGTTCTCATTCTGGACGAACCGACAGCAGGACTTGACCCAAGAGGCAGGGACGACATACTCGATAAGATAGCAGCCATGCGCGAAGAACTGGGTATAACGGTCATTCTCGTATCCCACAGTATGGAAGACGTGGCAAAATACGTTGACAGAATACTCGTAATGAACAGCGGCGAACTCATATACGACGATACAAAACGCGAAGTTTTTAAACACTACAAAGAGCTTGAAGCAGTAGGACTGTCTGCACCTGAAGTAACCTACATTATGCACAGCCTCAAAAGCAACGGACTTAATGTCGACGAAAACGCCATAAATATCGAAGAGGCAAAGGAAAGCATATTAATCTCCATTTCGGAGCGTTAGCGATGGGGCGAAGAGAAATTCTCGAATGCAATTTCTCTTCTGCCATCAAAGCTAGTTGTGACGTTCCGGCACAACTAGCCGTGTGAAAAATCAGCACATCAGTGTGATTTTTCACACTAAGGCTCTTAGAAAATAACACAGCAGGAAAGAGGAAATATATGTTAAAAGATATCACACTGGGACAATATTATCCGTCAAATTCCATAATTCACAAGCTCGACCCTCGAGTAAAACTTTTCGGCACGTTCGCATTCATCGTATCCCTCTTTTTAGGCATGAACGCGATAATGTACGTCATAAGCGCAATCTTTCTCTTCGCAATGATAAAGGTGTCAAAGGTACCCGTAAAATATATGCTCAAGGGTATTAAAGCCATAGTGGTAATCATAATATTTACAGTCGGCTTCCACATATTTTTTACAAAGGGAACACCACTCATAACCATATGGAAGATAACCATAACAAAAGAAGGCCTCACAAACGCCGTATTTATGTTTATAAGGCTTCTATTCCTCATAATGGGCTCATCCCTTATGACGCTCACTACAACGCCAAATGACCTCACGGACGGCTTGGAAAAGAGTCTTGGCTTCCTCAAAAAAATCAAGGTTCCGGTACACGAATTTGCCATGATAATGTCAATCGCACTCAGATTTATACCAATCCTCACCGAGGAAACAGACAAGATAATGAAAGCACAGATGGCACGAGGCGCAGATTTTGAGACAGGAGGACTTATAAAGAAGGCAAAAGCCATGGTACCTCTTCTTGTACCGCTCTTCATATCAGCCTTCAGAAGAGCAAATGATTTGGCGACGGCGATGGAAGCAAGATGTTACAACGGCGGAGAGGGCAGAACCAAGATGAAGCCGTTAAAATACAAGGCACGCGACGGATACGCCTACCTCATAATATTCGCCTATCTCGCTATTCTCATAGCAGTCAGAATAATTGTGAAAATGTAAATTCATCTGCCCTGCCTCGGAAAATGCATTACGGCACTTACAGTAAATTCATCTGCCCTGCCCCAAAAAAATGCATTACGGCACCCGCATGCAGGATGCAGACCCTTTATAATCGGATTGGAGAGAAAAATGCCACGAATCAAGCTGACCGTAGCCTACAAAGGAACAAACTACTGCGGATTTCAGATACAGCCAAACCAGACCACGATAGAAGGTACGTTAAATGAAGCACTGACAGCCCTTACAGGAACGCCCACGGCAGTAATCGGCGCAAGCCGCACCGACTCAGGCGTACATGCACTGGGAAATGTAGCCGTATTCGACACAGATATGCAGATTCCCGCACAAAAGGTTGCTTACGCCCTCAATGCAAGGCTTCCGCATGACATAGTAGTCACGGCTTCAGAAGAAGTTCCCGACACATTTCACCCAAGAAAATGCGTCAGCGAAAAGACATACGAATACAGAATACTCAATACAAAATTTCCAAATCCCCTGATTGCCGATATAACACATTTTTACCACTATGATCTTGATGTTCAAAAAATGCAGGCAGCAGCGGCATATCTTGTGGGAGAACACGATTTTACCGCCTTCTGCAGCACAAAGACAGCCACCCAGACAAATGTGCGGACTGTTTTTGACATCACGGTAAAACGCACGGAAGACACAGTAACCGTCCGCGTTACGGGAAACGGCTTTCTCTACAATATGGTGCGCATCATAGCCGGCACGCTCATAGAAGTAGGAAACGGCAGACGTACCCCCGAATCAGTAAAAGAAGCCTTGGAAAGCCGCGACAGAAACGCATCAGGTCCTACGGCACCGGCCTGCGGACTGACACTCATAGGCATAAAATATCAGTAAGTACACTTTTTTACAAAAAATGATTGACAACGCCAAAAAGATATAATATAATCTTTTAATGTGACGTAGTTTGAAGAAATGTTAAGCCAAAGCCCCGGTGATACATTTTATCATATAAAGAACAGATTTTATTAGGAGGAATTAATCCATGAAAAGTTTTGTGGCTAGCCCATCAACAATTGAAAGAAAATGGTATGTAGTTGATGCTACTGGCTTGACATTAGGCCGTTTAGCAACTAACGTAGCAAGCGTATTAAGAGGAAAGAACAAGCCAACATATACACCAAGCATCGATACAGGCGATTATGTAATCATCGTAAACGCTGACAAGATTAAGGTAACAGGTAAGAAATTAGACCAGAAGATTTACTACAATCACTCAGATTACGTAGGCGGCATGAAGGAGACAACACTCAGAGAGCTTATGGCTAAGAAGCCTGAGAGAGTAATCGAGCTTGCTGTTAAGGGAATGCTTCCAAAAGGACCTTTAGGAAGACAAATGTACAGAAAACTTTTTGTTTACGCTGGACCGGAGCATAAGCACGCTGCTCAGAAGCCAGAAGTATTAACATTTTAATCAAGGTTAGGAGGACAAGACATTGGCTAAGACAAGTAAAGCAAAAGCAAAGTTCTACGGAACAGGTAGAAGAAAAAGCAGTATTGCAAGAGTATATTTAGTACCTGGTTCAGGTAACATTACAATAAATAAGAGAAGCATCGATGAGTATTTCGGTCTTGAAACATTAAAGCTTATCGTTCGCCAGCCACTCGTAGCTACTGAGACAGTAGATAAGTTCGACGTATTGGTAAACGTACACGGCGGCGGAACAACAGGCCAGGCAGGTGCTATCAGACACGGTATCTCAAGAGCATTACTTGAAGTAGATGCAGACTACCGTCCTGTACTTAAAAAGGCAGGCTTCTTAACAAGAGACCCTCGTATGAAGGAAAGAAAGAAGTACGGCTTAAAGGCAGCAAGACGTGCACCACAGTTCTCAAAGAGATAATAAGCAAGAACTCACAAACCCTTGTAAACTCTATGTTTGCAGGGGTTTTTCATTACATAAAAATAGTATTTGGTGTGAATTTGGTGTGAATGACATTAAAAAAGACTATGTGTTGATTATCTTCACATAGTCTTTTGTGCTTTATGCCTGCTTCAATTTGAAGTCTAATATATCAGCGGTCTTTCTTCTTGTAGCATCTAATACATCTGCATATATATCAGCGGTAACGCCTATATCTGAATGTCCGAGGTGTTCGGAAACGACCTTTATATCAACGCCTGCATTTAATAACAATGTTGCGTTGCTATGTCTTAAACAATGCAGGGTTAAAAATTCAAGATTAGAGCCTTTCAAAAATCTTCGCAAAGATGTATTCAATCCGCTTCGGTCTTTGTAATTGCCGTTAGCTGATGTAAATACCATTTCTGGGTGTGGGAAGTCTTTTACAGCAAGTTGTAATTCTAACTGGTGTTTGCGTTGTTCTTTTAACAATGCCTTTACTGTATCACTCATTGCAATATATCGTTTACTTTTCTTTGTCTTTGGTGTTGTTAAAAAGTGATTACCGCCCACATCTGAAAGAGTATGAACAATATGTATTACATTGTTTTCAAAGTCTATATCCTGCCATTGCAAACCTAACATTTCGCCAGAACGTACGCCAGTATACAACAAGAACTTCATCATTATACGGAAATCATCATATTTGCATTTATCAAGCATACCAAGAAATTGTGATATTTCGCTTTCTGTCATAAATTTGCGGTTCTTATCAACTGTTGTATCTTCGGCAGGAAGAATAACATTTTTACAAGGTGTTTCCTTGATATATCCTTGATGCACCGCATAAGTAAATACAGATTGCAGGATTGTATATAATTTCTTTGCGGTAGCGTGTGACAAAGGCTTTGTTCTGCCGTCTTTCAATGTGATTGTATGTGTGTTGAAAAACTTTGATATTTTGCTTGTGGTAATGTCCTTTAACTTCATATTGCCGAAGTACTCTATAAAATGATTGTCTATCTGTCCTTTATAGGTGTATGCGGTAATAGGCTTTAACTGGTTCTTTGCAAATACATTCATATAATCTTCGCATAAGTCAGCAAAACGCATACAATCGTTAAAATCTGATAAATCCTTGCATTGGTTCTTGAACTCTATATATTTTTCTTTTGCGAGCTTATCAGCTTTCTTTTCTGTCATAGCTTCGGCAGGCTTCCAAGTGCGTGTTTTTCTTATCTGCTTTCCGTTGGTATCCATACCACAAGCCACAGTAAAACGATAACTTCCGTTTCTTTCAATTATTCCAGTATCAACCTTTCTATCTGCCATAATATCAATCCTTTCTATCTGTAATGAGTGTTTCGATTATTTGCTTTCGGATATTCTGAAAATCTTTTATAGAATATTGTATTTTGTCTCTTTCATTGAAAAATTCAATATACGCTATTACGTTATTGTATTTTGTGATTTTTTCGTTGTTATATCCATAAAAGCATATTTTGTACCCTGCTGATTTAATAAAGGCAAGTAAGTAGGTATCTATGCCTTGTGCTTGTAGTTGTTCACGTCTTATTGATTTGATATAATTCTTGAACCATTCATCAAGCTTTGGAAATTCTATCTTCGCTTCTTCTGGTGGGAACTCGATAATATCGCTTGGATAATAGTTTAGTGCTTCGCAGAATCTTGTTATTGTCTGTTCAGTCCATTTGTATTTGCCTATTGTTTGTCGTGATTCTCCAACTATTTCGCCTAACTTTGTTTGGGTGAGGTTATTTGCTTTCATAATTTCATTTACTACTTGCTTATTTACTGGATATGTTTTCTTTCTACTCATTGGTTCAGCCCCTTTCGCAACTATATTTTTGATGTATAATTTCATTTTGACAATGCAACTATAACACAATATAATTGCATTGTAAAGAAAAATTATTAAGAAACACTAATAAGAAAGGGGCGATAATAGTGAATATAAAGCAGATAATAAAACAATCTGGTATTCGTCAATATGAGATTGCGGAGCATCTTGGTATGCACGAAGTGTATCTTTGCCAGAAGTTGAGAAAGCCGATTGATGCGGAATTTGAAACAAAAATACTTATTGCAATTAGAGAATTGCAGATGCAAAAAGAGAGGGGGTAAACAATGGTTATAGAGCAGAACAGATTTTACAAGTTGCAGGAATTAGCAGGGGCGGAAAATACTGGCCTTTCTTATGAGTGCTTGCGTAAAATGTGCGTATCTGGAAGATTAAAGCATATAAAGAGCGGTACAAAGTATCTTGTGTCTGGGCGTGTGATTCTTGCACTTTTAGGCGGTGTTGCTGATGATTGAAGCACTTATAAACAAGATAGACAGCAAGGCAGAATTTGAAGATGAGCTTTTCTTTCAAATACTGGAAACAACCGACACATTACAGAAAGCACAGACCATTGAAAAAGTACGCCAGAAATGCAAAGAGGTTGACAGATTAGACGAGTTTAACAATTTGCTTGTGGCGTGGGAGAAAAAAGCAAAAGAGCTTACACCAGAAGCCACAATAAAGCTTGAATCATTCACAGCAAGTGAGCTTATGGAAATGGACTTGCCAGAGCTAAAGACAGTTGTTGAAGATATCCTAAAAATAGGCGTATGCGTGTTGTCGGCAAAATCAAAAATGTATAAATCGTGGTTGTGTTTACAAATGGGAATTGCCGTTGCATCTGGAACGGAATTTCTCGGAAAGAAAACAACGAAATGTGATGTTTTATACATAGATTTGGAGAATGACAAGCGACTATCAAAAGAGCGTTTAATCAAGCTTCTTGCAGGCAATAAAGCACCACAGAATTTGCATATTATCAACGACACGCCGACTATGGAGAAAGGCTTTACAAAGAGCGTTGAAGCGTTCCTAAAAGAGCATACAGATATACACCTTATAATTGTTGATATCTTTGCAAGAGTGAAATACCAGAAAAGAAATAATCAAACAGATTATGAAGCCGACTATCGAAGCATAACGGAATTGAAAAGACTATCGGAGCAATACGATTTAGCAATTATCCTTGTAACGCATAATAGGAAAATGACAGGCGATACAGACGCATTTACAAATATTATGGGTAGTACGGCAATTATGGGTGCAAGTGATGAAGCAATAGTTATATACAAGGCAAGGCGAACAGATGCAGAAGCCACAATTTCCATTACTGGGCGTACTGTTGAAAGCTTGGACTTAAAGGCAACCTTTGACAAAGATATTTGCAAGTGGAAACTTTTGGGAGAAGCCGAAGAATACGAAAGGCAGAAGCAAAAAGCCGAGTATGATAATTCGCCGATTGTATCGACTATTAGAAAGTTAGTACAGCAGGGCAAAGGAAAATGGAAAGGCAAGCTTTCGGAGCTTATATCGGCAAGTAAGTACTTTGACAAGAAAATTTATGATAGTGCGAAAGCCGTATCAAATAAGCTTAAAGATTTATCGTATGAAATGCAGATGTATGACGGCATATTCACAGATACAGTTAGAAACGGAAACGCAGGAAAGATATATATATTCTCGACAAGTCCGTTTGATGAAGAAGAAACACAAACAACCATTGATGAAGCACAGACAACCATTGATGAATCAATGTTGAAATAGTTGTTTCTCTTAAAGTGTAACTATCATTGATATCATTGATTACCATTGATATTTGTATTCGTTTTCAATGATATCAATGTTATCAATGAATGGTTATACAGAGAAAAGAAAGGGGGCTTTATATGAGCTATATTGACGTAAATAGAAAGATATCGGCAAGGCAGGCAAGCTTTTGTACTGGGCTTTCCTATGAAACCTTAAAGGCAGATATCAAAAAGGGCAGGCTGAAAGCTAAAAGGAATAACAACGGCAAGTATGAAATAAAAGTGCGTGATTTACTGGACTATGATTTATACTTGCAGAATTGTGATAGAGATATCCTTATATGCCCGGTAAATGTATTTTTGAATAGATTGTGCTATTCGGTATTCAAGATATATCTATAAGCTAGTAAACAAAAGTTGACAAAAAATTGACAGAAAGGAGTGTAATATATGGCAAGTCAAGAACAGATAATTGCAGGATTGCTTGTAAATGGAACTGTAACAGCCACAGCCGAACAGCTTGGAATGTCAAGGGCAGGCATATATAAGGCTATGCAGGCGGAAAGCTTTAATGAGGAATACAGCAAGGCAAAACAGCACTTATTACAAGAAGTATGTAACAATCTGGTTAGTACCTTATTAGAAGCTGTAGACGTTACAAAAAGTATTATGAATAATACCGATAATTCGCCACAGATACGGCTAAATGCTGTCGGATTACTATTTAATACTTGCATAAGATTGACGGAACAAACAGAGGTATTACAACGTATTGAGAAGTTAGAAAGGAGCGTATCTGATGAATAAGACAATAGCAAAAAGGCTTGAAGCTTTAGAACGAGCCAGAGCAGAGCCAGAAAAGGGCGTTTTACTGGGTGTGGTTACATATTCAGACGGAACAGAGGAAAAGGTTTATAGCGACAAAAACGGAGCGTTGCAGACCACAAAAACGCTTGCTGATTTAATGGGATATGCAGGCAAGCAGGCTATAAAATGCACAGCCACAGAAGTAGGAAAAGAACATACTTTATTTGGTGTTCTATTTCAATTAACGAATTAACGAAAGGAGATTTTATTTTATGAGAAATTATTTTGATGCTTTATTAGAGCTTTTAAGACAGTATGTTGAGGTATCTATCAACAATCGTGC
>CAMEJP010000064.1 GCA_945920185.1 uncultured Eubacterium sp.
TGATGGCAGAAGAGAAATCGCATTCGCGAATTTCTCTTCGCCCCGTCGCTAACACTCTGGAATGGAGATTATTATGCAGCTTACAAAACTAAAAGGCATAGGAGAAAAAACTGAAAAAGATTTGAATAAGCTTGGCATACAGTCTGTCGAGGACCTTTTAAGATACTATCCGAGAAGGTATGAGCGTTTCGATGATGCAATGCTCTTAGAAGATATAATGCGGGAAAACACGGCAAATATTCATTCGGTTGAGTGTATTTTCAAAAAGTCGCCGACTATGATAAGAACTGCTTCCGGAAAGATTATTATAAATGCTGTTGCCTATGATGTTTCAGGGAAAAGTCTTAATGTAAAATGGTTTAATATGCGCTTTCTTCTTAAAAGCATTATACCAGGAGTCCGCTATGTTCTAAGAGGACAGATTACATTTGCAGGAAATGTGGCAAGTGTGGTGCAGCCGAATCTATACAAGCCGGAGGAATATGAAACCTTGAAAAGAAGTCTCCAGCCTGTATATTCTCTTAAGGCAGGCATAAACAATAAAGTTTTGATAAAAGCCATAAAAGCAGCATATTTTGAAGTTGTTTTTCCTGAAGAAAATGTGCCGGAGCGCATATTGGAAAAGTATGGACTATGTTCTATCGAAACCGTTATCAAAAATATACATTTTCCAAAGACAGAGGAGGTTTTAAGGGAAGCAAGAAAAAGAGTCGTATTTGATGAATTTTACAATTTCCTTATGCAGCTTCGGGTACTTCGTGAAAACAAATCTTATGAGAAAAATAATTATATTATAGAGCATGATGAGAGAACTCAGGCTCTTATGGACGCATTACCGTATGAACTTACGAAATCCCAAAAGAGGGTATTCAATGAAATCGCATATGATATGAAAAGCCCAAATGTAATGAACAGGCTTATTCAGGGAGATGTGGGAAGCGGTAAGACGATAGTTGCGGTGCTTGCCCTTATGAATGCTGCATTTTCAGGCTATCAAGG
Source organism: uncultured Eubacterium sp. (assembly GCA_945920185.1). GTDB lineage: Bacteria > Bacillota > Clostridia > Lachnospirales > Lachnospiraceae > CAMEJP01. Next base: position 1,000 of record CAMEJP010000064.1, read on the forward strand.
AGCTATGATGGTACCTACCGAAGTGCTGGCAAAACAGCACTACAACACTATAACGACTCTTTTTGCCAAAAATAATATATCACTTAAGGTTGTGCTTCTTACAGGTTCAATGAAAGCAGGTGAGAAGAAGGCGGCGCAGGCTCTTATAAAAAGCGGTGAGGCGGATATTATCATAGGCACTCACGCACTGATTCAGGAAAAAGTCGAATATACTAATTTGGCACTTGTAATTACTGACGAGCAGCATCGTTTCGGAGTAAAACAGAGAGATACTCTAAATAAAAAGGGTAATATGCCGCATACCATAGTAATGAGTGCAACGCCGATACCAAGAACGTTGGCAATTATACTGTACGGAGATCTGGATATATCCATAATAGACACAATGCCTCTTAACCGTCTTCCTATAAAGAACTGTGTCATAGGAGAAAATAAACGGAATAACGGATACAAATTTATATATGATGAGATTAAAAAAGGGCATCAGGCATACATTATATGTCCTATGGTTGACGAGAGCGAGGAGATAGATGCGGAAAATGTAGTGGAATACTCTGAGAAAATCAGAAAAGTATTTCCTGTTCACGTCAATATAGAATATCTTCACGGCAAGATGACGCCTGACAAAAAGGAAGAGATTATGCAGGAGTTTTCACTCGGAAAAACGGATATATTGGTATCAACGACCGTTATTGAGGTAGGTATAAATGTTCCGAATGCCACTGTTATGATGATTGAAAATGCTGAACGATTCGGGCTTGCACAGCTTCACCAGCTTCGAGGAAGAGTGGGGCGTGGAGACGCACAGTCCTACTGTATATTTGTAAACTGTAATGAAAATGACACCACCAAAAAAAGACTTGATGTGTTAGCTCATTCAAATGACGGCTTTTATATAGCAAATGAAGACCTAAAGACCAGAGGACCGGGAGATTTCTTCGGAGTAAGGCAGAGCGGCGCAATGCTGTTTGATTTGGCTGATATTTACAGTGACGCTGATGTGCTTTCAATGGCAAATGAAGCCGTAAATATGCTGACAAAAGCAGAGTTGGAGAAATATTCCTCAAAATCTTCCTTTTACTTGACTTAAACTTTTTAATAATATATTATTTATGTGTGAGAGAATGTAATGTCAGATAACTGAAATTTGCGATGCGTTCCTATGCGGACGCTTCGGAATGTGAGGTACTATGAAGAAAGTAGTTATTATAGGTGCAGGTCCTGCGGGACTTACGGCAGGACTTGAACTTTTAAGACGTTCAAAGGATTATGAAGTTACCATACTCGAAGAGAGTGATGCCATCGGAGGTATCTCAAGAACGGTAAAGCACAATGGTAACAGAATGGATATCGGCGGACATAGATTTTTTACCAAGATAGGCAGAGTGAATGAATTCTGGACAGGACTTATGCCTCTTTTGGGAGCATCCAGTTTTGATGACAGGGTGTTAAAAAGAACATCAAAGACCTTTGCAGGCGGCCCGGATCCTGAAAAAGAAGATGATGTTATGCTTGTGAGAAGACGTGTATCGAGGATATATTACAAGAAGAAGTTCTTTGATTATCCTGTAAGTCTTAAGCTTGACACCATAAAGAATATGGGATTTTTGACCACTGTTTCGGCAGGCTTCAGTTATCTTTATGCAATGATATTTAAAAGACCTGAGGATAACCTTGAAAACTTCTATGTAAACCGCTTTGGAAAAAAGCTGTATCAGATGTTTTTTGAGGGTTATACAAAGAAGCTTTGGGGACGTCATCCAAGTCAGATAAGTGCAGACTGGGGTGCACAGAGAGTCAAGGGACTGTCGATTATGGCGGTTTTAAAGGACATGCTTTCCAAGCTTCTTCATATAGATGTTAAAAAGGAGACATCACTTATTGATGAGTTCTGGTATCCGAAATTCGGACCGGGACAGCTTTGGGAGTGCGCTGCAAAAGAGTTTGAAAGTCTTGGCGGTAAGCTTATTATGAATACTAAGGCAGTAGAGATTAAGAATACCGGCAATTATATAAAATCAGTAAAATGCGAAGGAAAAGACGGGATTTCTGAGTATGAGGCAGATATCTTCATATCGTCAATGCCTCTTAAGGATTTGGTGGTAGGCATGGAAAATGTACCCGAAAATATTGATTATATCGCACGAAATCTTCCGTACAGAGATTTTGTAACTGTTGGACTTAAGGTAAAAAAGCTTAATCTTAAAAATGAAACCGACATTAAGACGCTTGGAAATATTGTACCCGACTGTTGGATATATGTTCAGGATACTTTTGTACGTCTTGGAAGAATACAGATATTTAACAACTGGTCACCTTATATGGTAGAAAATCCGGAGGAATATGTATTTCTCGGACTTGAATATTTCTGTGACGAAAAAAGCAAATTCTTCAATGCACCTTACGAAAAACATGTGGAATTTGCAACAAAGGAACTCATAAAGATGGGAATTATCGAAAGTGCAGATGATGTGGTTGATTCTCACAGAGAATGTGTGAAAAAAGCATATCCTGCATATTTTGACACATACAATGAGATAGATAAGCTTATAGAATATCTTGATACATTTGATAATCTTTATTGTGTGGGAAGAAACGGACAGCACAGATATAATAATATGGACCATTCGATGATGACGTCATTCCTTACCGTAGACAATATACTAAATAATAGAACAGATAAAAGTAATATCTGGAATGTTAATACAGAAAGTGAGTATCACGAGGAAAAATGCGAGTAATAGCAGGAAAAGCAAGACATCTTAACCTGAAAACAATAGAGGGAAATGATACGCGTCCGACTACTGACAGAATTAAAGAAACGCTCTTTAATATGATTAACAACAGACTGTACGGCATACGCTTTCTTGATTTGTTTGCGGGAAGCGGCGCCATAGGAATAGAGGCGTTAAGCCGCGGCGCAGAATACGCATGCTTTGTGGAGAATAACGCAAAAGCCGTGAAATGTATCAAAGAAAACCTGAAGTTTACAAAGCTTGCTGGCTTGGCTGAGCTTATGGAGTGTGATGTGTTCACGGCTGTTACAAAGCTTGACGGTAAACCATCATTTGATATTATATTTATGGACCCACCGTATAATAAAATGCTTGAAAAAGAGGTTCTTTTGAGACTGAAGGATACAAAGCTGGTAAATGAGGACACTCTTATAATTGTTGAAGCAAGTCTTGAAACAGACTTTGACTATTTGAAAGAGTATGGATACAACATAGTTAAAATAAAAAATTATAAGACGAATAAGCATATGTTTATTGAAAGACAAAATGAATGAAATGGAGTGAGAAACTTGAAAATAGCCGTATACCCGGGAAGTTTTGACCCTGTTACTTTAGGTCATCTTGATATAATTGTCAGAGCGTCAAAACTTTTTGATAAATTAATAGTCGGAGTACTTAACAATAATATAAAATCGCCATTGTTTTTGGTGGAAGAACGTGTTAATATGTTAAGTGAAGTAACTAAAGGTCTTCCCAATGTAGAGGTTCAGTCATTTTCCGGACTGCTGGTGGATTTTGCAAAGAATAACAATGCAAATGCAGTAGTCAGAGGACTTAGAGCTATAACCGACTTTGAGTATGAACTTCAGATGGCTCAGACCAACAGAATATTGAGTGAGCAGGTAGATACCATATTTTTGACCACTAATATTGAATATTCATATCTCAGTTCCAGCACAGTCAAGGAAGTGGCTATGTTCGGAGGAGATATTTCAAAGTTTTTACCAAAAGAAGTAGTTCCAAAAGTCTTGGAAAAATACAACCACAAAAAATAGGAGGATGTTAAAGTGAGCAGAATTGAGCAGATTATATCAGAGATTGAGGAATACATAGAAGGTTGTAAGAGCGTTCCGCTTTCAAGCACAAAGATAGCAGTGAATAAGGACGAACTTGAAAGCCTGCTTAGAGAGCTCAGGTTAAAGGTGCCTGACGAGATTAAGAAGTATCAGAGAATGTTGAGCAACAAAGAAGCCATTATGGCAGATGCAAAGGAAAAGGCTCAGGAGATTATCAATGAAGCGCAGATACAGCGCGACGAGCTTATCAACGAGCATGAAATTATGCAGAATGCATACGCTCAGGCAAATGACATAGTAGAGGAAGCTACAAAGCATGCTAAAGCCATTGTTGACAGAGCAAATCTTGACGCTATCAATATTCGTGAGGGTGCTCTCGGTTATGCTGATGATATGCTGGCAAATGTTCAGTCAATACTTGAAAAGTCATTTGACATAAATAAAGTCAACTATGAGAACCTTCTTGATTCTATCAGCAATGATATAGAAACAGTTGTAGCGAACAGAAATGAACTTGCACATACTGAAAATGAAGGTATACCGGCAGACGATACGGAACCTGTCACATCAGAAAACGAAATACCGGAAGAATAATACATTCAGCAAAACCCCAAGCAAAGTCTGACTTTTTCTTGGGGTTTGTTTGACGTAAGCGACAGATTTAAAATTTCAAATTGGATTTTAAAATAAATTGTATAATGTAACGGTAAGATATGTAATAACGGCAAAAAGCAGTTTACTGTAAATATATTCCTTAAGTGAGATACAGCTGCCTCTTATGACGCAGTTGGTCTGTGCTATTGTGCAAAGACCGCCGAAATTTACCATGGTGGTAACGATAAGAAGTTTGATGGGGTCAGGTATGCAGGTATTGCTGATGTAAGATATTCCGTTTGTCATCTCTATGCTTCCTATGACGGAAGCCTTCAATATGGGAGAGCCTATCGGAATACCTGATATAATTGTTGCAATCATGGAAAATATAATTATATATCCCCCTATTTTTATTAATGTTGAGCTGGAAAGGGCTATGCAGTCGTCAAAAATGCATAAAAGTTCCCTTTTTCCGGGGAAATCGTTTTTGGTTTCGGGAATTTTTGAGGCGGAAGGCTTGTATATTATATAGAGTACCGTTATAAGTATAATTACAGGAATATAAAACAGAGGTATTACGGAGCGAGACCTGCAAAGTCCAAAGGAAATGGCGTAAGCACTTATAAACATGGGACTTGCCATATTGGCACTGCCGGCTATGAACTGGGCAGTGCGTTTATCTATCACATTATCCTTTGAAAGACCGGAAGCCAAGCTTGCAGCTACCGGAAAACCGCATAAAATACCCAGAAGTACCGGAAAAATCACAGGATTTTTAAAAGATTTTCCGTATAGTTTTACCAGCATATTTGAAATGATTATAAATGGGAACAGCGTAGGTATAACAGTGTTAAGCCATAGTACAAGACCTTCTGCGGCACCCTTTGCACTTAAAGTTGGATTTATTAAGATGAGAATAAGTGCAAGTATAAGAAAATACAGATATGTTTTTTTCATAGTATAACCTTTGTCTTTTTTACAATATATTATTTTATAAGGAGATTCATACATGAATAATACGTTAAAAAATCTTACACCTGCAGGTGTATTTCACTATTTTGAAGAAATATCAGACATACCGAGAGCGTCAAGAAATACCAAGCCAATAGCGGATTACCTCGAAAATTTTGCAAAGGAACGTAGCTTAAAATGCATAAGAGACGAGTATGACAATGTTATAATTGAAAAGGAGGCTAGTGAAGGTTGCAAAAGCACTAAGACGGTGATAATTCAGGGACACACGGATATGGTTGCCGAGAAGAATAAAAACTGCTCTCACAATTTTGCAAATGAGCCGTTAAGCCTTAAAACAGACGGAGATTATATTTATGCCGACAATACAACGCTTGGCGGAGATGACGGAATCGCGGTGGCATACGCACTCGCTTTATTGGATGACAGTGAACTGTTTGCGCCAAAGATTAAGGCAATATTTACGTCAAATGAAGAGATAGGACTTCTTGGTGCTACGGCTCTTGATGCAAAGTATCTTGAGGGTGATTATCTTCTTAACATAGATTCGGAAGAGGAGGGTATACTTCTTAACAGCTGTGCGGGAGGTGCTGCATTTACGGCTTCCCTTACACTTGAATACAAAAAGAGCAGTTACAAAAACAGCTTTTGTATAGAGATTTCAGGACTGTTGGGAGGCCATTCGGGAACAGAAATAGATAAATACAGGGCAAATGCAGGAAAGATTCTTGGAAATCTGCTTCTGTATATGGATGAAAAAGTAGGATTTGACCTTGTAAGCATTGACGGAGGAACAAAGGACAATGCCATAATGCGTGAGGCTTCTGCCATGGTGTTATGTGATGATGAAAGGCTTGAAGCTGTCATAGAGGAATTTGCCGGATTTACACGTCTTCAATATCAGAATACTGACAGCAATATAAATATATCCGTACACCACGAAGAATTAAAAGAAGAAGCAAAGGTGCTTACGGACAAATGCAGGGATGCACTCACAGAGCTTTTATCACTTACGCCTGACGGTGTTCTGGAATTTGAAAATGTAGACAATCACTATGTACAGACCTCGCTAAATATGGGAATAATAGATTTTTCCGAAAACACCCTCAAAGTAACATTTCTTGTGAGAAGCTCAATAGATTTTGTGAAAGAAAATGTGCTGAGGCGTCTTAAGAAAATATGTAAGCTTATAGGTGCAGAATGCAGAGTATCGGGAGAGTATCCGGGATGGGCGTCAAGAAACGATTCAGAACTTATTGAGATAATGAAAAGCGTATATCTCAGTCAGTACGGCGAAGAACCGGTCGTTGAGGGAGTTCATGCAGGACTTGAGTGCGGCATTTTCTACAAGAAAAATCCTAAACTTGACATAGTATCGTTTGGCCCGAATATCTATGACATACACACACCAAATGAACATTTAAGCATCTCTTCGACTTCAAGAGTCTGGTACTATATCGTAGAAGTGCTTATGAGACTTTCTATGCTATAATTCTTATGTAAATGATACAGACCCGGATTGCGAATGTCCGCTTTACTAAATATGCCGATTGTGTTATGATATAAAGGCAAAGAATTTGGCGTAAAAACGCATTAGCTTTGGATTGGAGAGGTTTTATGGAGATACAGTTATGGAAGGAAATATTGACGCCGTATGAGCTTGCTGTCGATGAGCTTACGGTTAAGTTTAACCATATAATAAAGGAATACAGACAGATGGGCGTGTACTCACCTATAGAACAGGTGGTGGGACGTGTTAAGAGCATTTCAAGTATACTGGACAAAGCCCAGAAAAAGGGAATTGAACTGGACGAGATTACCGAAAAGATTGAGGATATTGCAGGCATACGAATAATATGCCAGTTTATTGAGGACATTTACAAGGTTGTAGACATTATCAAAAACAGAAGCGATATGGAGGTTAAGACCTGCAAGGATTATATCTCCAATATGAAGCCGAGCGGTTACAGAAGCTATCATATGATAGTGTACTACAATGTGGAAACCACAAAGGGAAAGAAGCGTATAGAAGTTGAATTTCAGATAAGAACGCTGGCTATGAATTTCTGGGCTACTATCGAACATTCGCTTCAATACAAGTACCGCAATAACATTCCTGAACATATAAGAAAGTCGCTTAGCGAGTCGGCACAGTCCATCATAAGCCTTGATGATGAGATGGCAACAATTCACACAGAGATAGTTGACGCACAGAATTCATTTAACATTAAGGCAAATATAATATCTGATATACTTAACAATATACAAAATCTGTATAAAATGGCAAGCAAGAAGGAAGTTCATAAAATACAGGACGAATTTTACAAGATATATAAGGAAGATGATTTGCTTCAGCTTGAGCGCTTTAACAAGCAACTTGACATTATAGCGGAAGGTTACAGAGCACAGGGCGTGTAGGAAGAACGGAAAATAGTGTAAAAAATCACACTGATGTGCTGATTGTTTCACAAGCCATAAAAAACATGGCTAGCTATTTGTGCCGGAGCGTCACAAATAGCTTTGATGGCAGAAGAGAAATCGCATT
>CAMEJP010000065.1 GCA_945920185.1 uncultured Eubacterium sp.
TCCCATATCACTTAAATAATATGGCGAGATAGCTCAGATGGCTAGAGCACATGGTTCATACCCATGGTGTCGAGGGTTCGAATCCCCCTCTCGCTACTAAAGACATTTACTTAAAGCCCATTACATATGGGCTTTTTGTTATTTAAAGCAGAATGAATTTATATAGTGCAGAGTATATAGTGCAGCACAAATCTTAAATTTGCGGTGAGAACCTGCACTAACGCTTCGGATAGGAGGAAATTATGAGAATCGGCAACGGATATGACGTGCATAAACTGGTTGAGGGAAGAAAACTTATTCTCGGAGGAGTAGACATACCATATGAGAAAGGCCTTTTGGGTCATTCGGATGCAGATGTTTTGGTGCATGCGATTATGGACGCACTTCTTGGTGCACTGGCACTCGGAGATATAGGAAAACATTTCCCTGACAATGACGAAAGGTATAAAGGAGCAGACAGTATTGAACTGTTAAAGCATGTAGGAAAGCTTATTGCAGACAATAATTATGTCATAGAGAATATTGACAGCATTATAGTCGCTCAGAAGCCAAAGCTGGCACCTTATATTGAAAATATGAGGTCAAACATAGCGGATGCGCTGGGACTTGATGTATCTTTGATAAGCGTTAAGGCTACTACCGAGGAGGGTATGGGCTTTACAGGAAGCCTTGACGGTATGAGTTCATATGCCGTGGCACTTCTTACGGAGGTCGATAATTGCAGGTATATAGATGTATTGGCTGCCGACAGCGAGAATATGTCAGGCTGTTCAGGTTGTACAGGCTGTAAAATGACAAAACAGTGATTTTAAGAAAATGCCATAAACATTTACAACAAGACATATATGTGGTAAAATTAAATAATTTAGATATATAAAAAATTTGTGGAAGGGTGGATTGTCATTATGGTTAACAGACCTAAGGTGCTTATAGTTGATGATAACAGTACTACAAGAAAAATTCTATATGATATATTGCACCCGGATTATGACGTGGTGCAGGCAGAAAACGGTATGGAGGCATTTGACATAGTGGTTCGTGAGTCGGGAGAGTTAAATGCCATTATACTGGATCTTGTTATGCCTGTAATGGATGGATATCAGTTGCTTGAGAAGCTTCATTCCGTAGCAGGATTAAGCAGTATACCTGTTATTGTGGCTACTGCGGAAATGGGTGTTGAGACAGAGAAAAAGGCGCTCAAGCTTGGCGCATGGGATTTTGTGTCAAAGCCTTATGATGCAGAGATACTTCTTTTCAGACTGAAAAATTCCATTGAACGAAGCAATATGGCAGCATACAAACAGTTAAAATATCTTGCGGAATATGATGTGCTTACGGGCATATACAATAAAGACAGGATGTTTAAGGATACGAAAAATATGCTCCTTACAAATAGGGACAAGACATTTGCTTTTGTCCGTTATGATGTAGACAGATTCAAGCTTGTCAACTCTTTCTATGGCGAAAAAGAGGGAAATGACCTCTTGAAATATATGGCGAAGACTTTGCGTAAGCTCTTAAGCTTTTATGATACGGTTTCTTTCGGACGTATAGCTTCTGATATATTTTGTTTTTGCCTCCCTTATGAAAAAACGCAGCTTGAGGAACTTTTACATACCTTAAGGCATAATCTTGAAGCATACAACAATTCATACGATATTGTTCCTACGTTCGGTATATACATTGTTGAAGATACAAATCTTGACGTCAGTAAAATATATGATTATGCAACTCTGGCAGCCAGGAAGGCAAAAGGCAATTATGTAGATTACTATGCATATTACACAAAAGAGATGAGTGAAAAGATAGAGACAGAGCAGGAGATAATCAATGAAATGGTTTCGGCTCTTAGCAGCAATCAGTTTGATGTGTATATGCAGCCAAAATATAACATAATCAACAATACACTCTGCGGTGCGGAGGCGCTGGTAAGATGGATTCATCCTACAAAGGGAATTATACCTCCGGGCGAATTTACACCGCTGTTTGAGAAAAACGGTTTCATTACCAAACTTGACTTTTATGTGTGGGAAAAGGTATGCGCTACCATAAGAAGATGGCTGGACGAGGGACGAAGTGTCTGCCCTGTTTCGGTAAATGTATCAAGAGTTGATGTGTATAATCCTAATTTCGCAGATATTATCATAGGACTTGTGGAAAAATATAACATACCCGTGGGACTGTTTAATCTTGAACTTACGGAAAGTGCGTATACAGACAATCCTGTTGCGATGAAAGAAACCATGGCGAAATTGCGTAATTACGGATTTGTCATACTTATGGATGATTTTGGAAGCGGATATTCTTCCTTAAATGTATTGAAGGATATTTACTTTGATATCCTTAAAATAGATATGAATTTCCTTACGGAGAGCAGTACTAAAGGCAGAGGCGAAAATATAGTAGCCTCAGTCATAAGAATGGCAAAATGGCTCAAGATACCTGTTATAGTCGAAGGCGTTGAAACCTACGATCAGGTGAAATTCTTAAAGAGTATAGGATGTGAGTATGTGCAGGGTTTCTACTATGCCAGACCTATGAGCATAGAAAATTATGAATTCCTTACGGAAGAAAACTTAAAAGTAAAAAGCTTTGATAAGATAAATCCTGTTTTGGATTTGTTTGACGTGGATTCTATGTTTGATTCTAATCCTCAGACGGAGTTTGTGTTCTCCTCAATAGCGCAGGCGATAGCCATATATGAATATGACGGCAGCAAGATAGATATTGTGCGTGTAAATGAGGGTTACTATGACCTTATGCATCAGGATACGGCGGTTGTCGAGTTTGACAATGTAATAAAAAGCATAAGCGATGACAGCAAATCATCATTTCTTGAAGCCTTCAGAACCGTTTGTGACAATAAGGGTAAAGCAGAGTGTGAATATGCCGTGCTTATGCCCGGAAAACATCAGATGTGGATACATTTGAGGCTTAAGTACATTCATGAACTTTCCGGCAGATACCTTGTTATGGGTATTCTTGAGGACATAACCACACAAAAGGAAGTGGATATAGAGCTTGCCAAATATAAAGAGGCATTGAAAGAAAATAAAAACAACATAGCCAGGATGCTCATAGTTGATGACGTGAGTGTAGACAGACAAATGCTTAAAGATATATTTGAAGATGTTTATGAGATATATGAGGCAAGCAACGGTAAGGAAGCCATAGATATTGTGGCAAAGGAAAATATAGATGTTATTTTGCTTGATTTGATTATGCCAAGTATGGATGGCAGACAATTCCTTGAATACAGAAAGAATAATTCAAACATTATGTCTGTTCCGGTGGTTATCATTACCGCAGACGACAGACCTGAAGAGCAGGTGGCTACGTTGGAATACGGCGTCAGTGACTATATAGTAAAGCCGTTTGTTCCCGAAGTTATAGTAAAACGTGTTGAGAATGTAATGTCTGCACATAAAAGAATGCGTGAGATTATAAGGAAATACAGCGGATTTACAAGACTTGCAAGAATAGACCAGATGACAGAAGTATATAACAGAATGACAACAATACATTTGGTTAATGATATATTAAATGCAGATACAAATGCAAGTCATGCCCTTGTGATGATTGACGTAGATGATTTTAAACTTATCAATGACACTTACGGACATATTGCAGGCGACAGTGTTATTAATAATATAGCGGACATAGTGAAAGTATCGTTCAGAAGCAATGATGTTATAGGAAGAATGGGCGGAGATGAATTTGTCGTTCTTATGTACGGCGTATCAGATCCGGAGATTGCAAGGAAGAAATGCATATTTGTGCGTGACAGAATATTGTCGGAAGTGTCTGTCGCAGACAAAAAGGTTTCGTGTTCATTTGGCATAGCCATGGCACCTGAATGTGGAAATACTTTTGAAAAGCTTTATGAATGTGCGGACAGAGCATTATATAAAGCAAAAGAGAGCGGAAAAAATGAATGTTGTATTTATGAATGATACAGATGAAAACTGGAGGAAATGCTGTGAAGATTACAGAGCTTGAAAAGGGTACTACACTTGATATGGAAACAAGATATAATAATCAGGTGCTGCACTATGAAATAGTAATAGCAGAACGGTTTGACAGCTCTGTTCTGGTTGAGGCTGTCCGTTCAGAAGAGGGAAAACTGCTTGATTTTGACTCGCCTAACCTTTTTATTGATTTGACACTTAATGTGGATGACGACAAGCCCATGATGTGGAAGAATGTTAAAGTAAGATGCGTTACTTACAAAAAGGCGGTGTATCATCAGATATTATCGGACAGGGATGGGGTCCCTTTTAACAGAAGAGATTCCGTTCGGGTATATTCCGGAGCAGAAGGAAAAGCACAAATAGGTCCTCACAAGGCAGGCGTTGATGTGATAGTTAAGGATGTAAGCTACACCGGATTTGCCATAGTTACGGAAAAGGATGTTGAAGATTCCGTGGGTTCTGGCGTAAGACTGGTATTTGATGATGAAAGACTGCATCTTGACTTAAGAGGCACCGTTGTGAGAAAATTTTCTCTGGAAAACGGCAAATTCGTGTACGGATGTGCTATGGACAATAATAATCTGATGCTGCAAAAATATGTTACCATAAGGCAGCGCCAGGAGATGAAACGAAATAATATTAATTAACAGATTCAGAATGGAGCAACGATGTCATTTATAAAATTTTTCAAAGAAGAGTTGGCTATCATAAAAGATAGGGACCCGGCTATCAAATCAGACCTTGAGGCACTTCTTTATCCGAGCTTTTGGGCGATTTTAGGGTACCGACGTGCACATAAGCACTACCTTAAAGGACATTATTTCAGAGCAAGACGAATATCGCAAAAGATTGCCAGAAAGACCGGCATAGAGATACATCCGGGCGCACAGATAGGAAAAGGTCTTTTTATAGACCACGGTCACGGCGTGGTAATAGGCGAGACTGCCGTCATAGGCGACAACGTAACTCTTTATCAGGGCGTTACGCTTGGAGGCACCGGCAAGGAAAAAGGAAAACGTCACCCTACAATCTGTGATAATGTTATGATTAGTGTGGGTGCAAAGATACTCGGCTCGTTTACGATAGGAGAAAATTCCAAGATTGGCGCAGGCTCGGTAGTGCTTGAAGAGGTTCCGCCTAACTGTACGGTTGTAGGTGTTCCGGGAAGAATAGTAAAGCAGGATAATGTAAGAATACCGAGAGCCGACCTTGACCAGATACATCTTCCTGACCCTATTATGACGGATATTGATGAACTTCAGGAAGAGAACAGAGAACTCAGGAAGGAAATAGAAGCACTCAAAAGAAAGATTATGGAGGAAAAGTAGACTGATATGAAGATTTATAATACCCTGACAAAGAAAAAAGAAGAATTTGTACCGCTTGAGGAAGGAAAGGTAAAAATGTATGTGTGCGGACCTACCGTATACAATTACATTCATATCGGAAACGCCAGACCTATGATATGCTTCGATACGGTCAGAAGATACCTGATGTATAAAGGATATGACGTAAATTTTGTATCCAATTTCACGGACGTTGACGACAAGATTATAAAGAAGGCTATTGAAGAAGGCGTTGATGCTGATACGATATCCAAGAGGTATATTGAGGAGTGCAAAAAGGATATGGCAGGCATGAATATTATGCCTGCGACCAAGCACCCTCTTGCAACCGAGGAAATTCCGGGTATGCTTGAGATGATACAGACGCTTATAGATAAGGGCTTTGCCTATGAGAAGAACGGTACAGTATATTACAGAACCAGAAAGTTTATGGAGTATGGCAAGCTGTCAAAGAAAAATATCGATGACCTTGAGGCAGGTCACAGGGACATAAAGGTGGCAGGTGAGGATGAGAAGGAAGACCCGCTTGATTTCGTACTTTGGAAGCCTAAAAAAGACGGAGAGCCGTATTGGGAGTCACCTTGGTCAGACGGCAGACCGGGCTGGCACATAGAATGTTCTGTCATGTCTAAAAAATATCTAGGTGAGCAGATAGACATACATGCAGGCGGCGAGGACCTTATATTCCCTCATCATGAAAATGAGATAGCACAGAGCGAGGCTGCAAACGGTAAGGAATTTTCAAAGTACTGGATGCACAACGCCTTTCTTAACATAGACAATAAAAAAATGTCAAAATCTCTCGGAAATTTCTTTACGGTAAGGGAGATAAGCGAGCAGTTTGACCTTCAGGTGCTTCGTTTCTTTATGCTGAGTGCACATTACAGAAATCCGGTAAACTTCAGTAAAGAGCTTATGGAAGCTGCCAAGAACGGACTGGACAGAATTATAAATACCGTAAGCAACTTAAATCATCTCATAGAAAATGTGACGGTTTCAGAAATGAGCCTTGCTGAAGAGGACGCATTTGCACAGACACACAAATTTGTTGAAAATTTTGAAAATGCAATGGAAGACGACTTCAACACCGCAGACGCCATTACAGCCATATTTGAGCTTGTAAAGTATGCAAACACTACCTGTACGTCATCATCAAGCAGAGAGTATATTGAAGACGTAAAGGCATTGATTATAAATCTCAGCGATGTATTGGGCCTGATTGTTGAAAAAGATGATGAACTTTTGGACGAGGATATTGAGAAACTTATCGAGGAACGCCAGGCAGCAAGGAAGAATAAGGACTTTAAGAAGGCTGATGAAATTCGTGACCTTATCATAAGCAAGGGGATTATCCTTGAGGATACAAGAGAGGGCGTAAAGTGGAGAAGAGCTTAGAAAATACAGACCTTGCGGCGCTTCCTGCCAAAAAGGATGAAGAAGATACGGATTTTGTGACTGCCATAAAAAGACACCTTGACATAAAGGATGTAGATGCAAATATGTATTCTCCGCTGGTGCTGGCTTATATAGGTGACTGCGTGTATGAACTTGTTATCCGCACATTTCTTGTATCAAAGGCAAATACTCAGGTAAATAAGCTTCACAAGGCGGCGAGTGATATGGTAAAGGCTCATGCACAGTCTGACATCGCAGGCGTTATAGGTGAGATTTTGTCCGAGGAGGAAATGTCCATATATAAGCGGGGACGAAACGCCAAATCCTATACCAGTGCAAAGAATGCTACCATAGGAGATTACAGACGTGCCACCGGTTTTGAGGCATTGGTGGGATATCTGTACCTTGAAGGAAAATATGACAGACTGATGGAAATTATCGAATTTGGTCTTAAGAAAAGAGAAGAAGAAAATGAGATATAGAGAGCTTACTATCGAAGGAAGAAATGCGTGTCTTGAGGCATTTCGCTCAGGAAAGACGATTGACAAATTATTTATATTGGATGGCTGTCAGGACGGTCCTGTCAGAACCATTTTGAGGGAAGCTAAAAAGACTGATACGATTATTAATTTTGTGACGAAGGACAGACTTGACGAGCTTTCAAATACAGGAAAGCATCAGGGTGTTATAGCTTATGCTGCAGCATACGATTATGCCGAGGTAAGCGACATTCTTCAGGCAGCCAGGGATAAGGGCGAAGCACCATTTGTATTTGTGCTTGACGGTATTGAGGACCCTCACAATCTCGGAGCCATTATACGTACTGCAAATCTATGCGGAGCCCATGGCGTAATCATACCAAAAAGAAGGGCAGCAGGACTTACGGCTACAGTGGCAAAGACTTCTGCCGGAGCAATCAATTACACTCCTGTGGCTAAAGTTACTAATATAGCAAATACCATTGAGGAGCTTAAAAAAGAAGGTCTGTGGTTTGTCTGTGCCGATATGGGCGGAGAAACCATGTATAAGCTTAACCTTAAAGGACCTATCGGACTTGTTATAGGCAATGAGGGCGAGGGAGTGAGCCGTCTTGTAAAGGAAAAATGTGACTTTGTGGCAGCCATACCTATGATGGGAAACATAGATTCTCTCAATGCTTCCGTTGCAGCAGGCGTGCTGGCATATGAGATTGTCCGCCAGAGGTTAAATTAGGAGGTTTGCCGTGGATTATGCAAATGTATCTGAAAACGAGATAATTGCTGCCTGTAAGGCAGGCGACGATAAGGCTTTGGAATACATTTTTGACAAGTACAAGAATTACGTCAGAAAAAAGGCAATAGAATTTTATATCGTAGGCGGCGACCGTGACGACCTTATCCAGGAAGGAATGATAGGTCTCTACAAGGCTATCAGGGATTACAATTCCGATAAGGAAACGAGCTTTATGACATTTGCCGGTCTGTGCATCAACCGACAGCTTCTCACTGCCGTCAGGGAGGCTAACCGCAAAAAGCACATTCCCCTAAACACCTCCATATCATACGACAGCACCATAGTGACGTCATCCGGCAAGGAGGAATATCTTGCAGACATGATTTCTTTGGGCGCAGCAGCCAGTCCTGAGGAGGATTTCATAGACAGGGAAACCGTCAACAACATAAATGATGCCGTAAAGAAAAGTCTGAGCCACTATGAAAATCAGGTTTTTGAAATGTATATGTCGGGCGTGCCATATACTGAGATTGCCTTGCGACTCGGAAAATCGCCTAAGTCAATAGACAATGCCATCCAGCGTATACGGAGTAAAATTCAGAAACTTTTGAGTATATAAACTGCTTGACAAATGGACATGGATATATTATAGTATCAAGTGTGCCTGCTACTGTAGCACAGAGGTAGTGCACTTCATTGGTAATGAAGAGGTC
>CAMEJP010000066.1 GCA_945920185.1 uncultured Eubacterium sp.
TCATGCGAAAACGGTAGTTTTTCCTTTATTTTACGCACACCGCCGCAAAATTTTTCGTGTATTGTAAATGGTGACACCTCAACAATTCGGTTTGCATTTTTTATCTTACCGCCTGAATATACCAGAGCGTCATCACATATCTTTGTACCAAATGTAGAAATAACCATTCTAAGCCTCCTTGTCGCAAAGCCAGTCGATAAATTCCCTTACTGCGCCGCTGCCGCCGTTTCTTTTTGCAATATAGTCTGCTCTCTCACAAACCTTAAAAACCGCATCATAAGGACATCCGACAAGTGCCGCTTTCTCCATGCATGGTAAATCGTTTATGTCATCGCCCATATATGCGCAGTTATCATAATTAAGCCCAAGCGTTTCCAAAAGCCTGTCAAGCTCAGCAACCTTGTCCCTTACGCCCTGACAGAGATACTTTATTCCAATCTCCGCACAGCGCACTTCAAGCATCTTACTCTTCCGTCCCGTAATGATAGCAGGTATAATGCCGTTTGCCGGAAGAATATCATGAATACCCAGTCCGTCTTTTATGTCAAATGCCTTGAAAAGTTCACCACTTTCGCCTATATATACTTTTCCGTCAGTCAATGTTCCGTCAACATCCAGAACAAGCAGCTTAATATTGTCTTTTTTCATAATTTCCTCGCATTCCGAAGCAACAACATAGGTTAGCACCGCATTCTATTTCAAAATGTCCGAATAGAGGCTTGGTGTCAGCATTGATATTTTACAACTGCTCTTCATAGCTTCATAATATTTTTCAAACATATCATGTAACTCTGCATTCAATTCCTCAAAATCGTCCGAATGCCTTGAATTCTGAAAGCTCTCATCAACATAATTATTGCCTGAAGTTCCCACAAAGCCGTCAAAGCCGGCAATAGTCACTGCCTCCACGCCTATTCTTTTTAAAAGATTAAGCACCATTATGGTAGAATTTTCAAAATTCTTATATTCCCTGTCTATAAGGCTGTAATAATTTACCCATACATCGTCACCATTATCCGGCTCGATGTTAGAGGTTATAATATTCCTTACATCCTTTCTCTTTTCCTTAAACATGGCATATCGTTTGGAATTGCCCCAGAATACATACTTGCTGTATTCCGATATCCAGTTGACACTGATACAGAAAGGCTTGTTTTCCTCAATATAACTTACTATCTCTTTCTTATGCTCCTTCAGCGAATTGCCCGGAACAAGAAGCAGAACCTCCCTGTTTCGTATTTCATTTCTAAGGTACAATATTGCCTCACTGTCATCAATCTTGCTTGCATTATATTCTCTGTAAAGATTTTCGATATTTGCATAATCATATCTTGTCCGCTTTTCGCTGTCTATCATTGAAAGAACATTTTTAATGTCCTTGGTCTGCATTCTGAACTTATTGGTAAGATACAAGATATTGTTTGGATGTGCCTGATATATGCCTGCCATCAGAGCGGGAACAGAATAGCCCCAGTCATTTTCTTTTTTATAAGGATAAATATAATCATCGATAATATCAAGTATTGCATCAAAATCATAGTTATAATTAAGCTTTCTCACAAGATAATCGACAATAAGCTCTGTATTAAGATTTCCCGCAGCTTTTCCCATACCGTTAAGTGTAGCGTCAATAATCACTTTTCTCACACCACGGCTCTGCTTGATTATTTCCTGTGCAAGGGAGAATGAAAGCTGATAATTATTATGGGAATGAAAATCAATGCATATATCCTTAGCCATATTGTTGTCAATAAGGGCATATATTCTGTCTACGTCATCAGAATACATTGCTCCGTAGGTATCGACAATACCAAAGCTGTACGGGTGAATTCTGTTTACCACATCTACCAGTTCAAGCATCTCTTTGTCCGAATAGCTCAAAGAATTTACTCCCTGAATAAACAGCCTGTATCCGCAGTTTTTAACGATATTTAAGCATCTTTCAATATCCTCAAGTGAATTATTAAAATCCTTTTTGGTAAAACCTACCCTTATACCGTCAATTGATTCTCCGTCGTATGGCTTAAGTGTATCAAAATCAAACATGCCGTAGTCAACAAAAGCTACATAAGAACAGGCAGCCGACCTGTTAATAAACGGCTTTATCTGATCTACATCAGTAAAAAACGTACTGTTTCCCGAATAGTTTACTTTTCGCCAGTCACGCAGAAAACCGACCTCTACTATATTGATTCTTGCATCAGCAAGGCGGTAGGCTACATTTTTTATCTCGCTGTCACTGAAGGCACAGTCGATAATTCTTCCGCCATCTCTCAATGTACAATCAAGAACACAAACATTATTTTCCATATTTACCTCAATTTACTCTATATTCTTTAAATATGCTGCAACAGCTTTTGCAAACTCAAAGTCTTCACGTGTATCGATATCCACAGCCTCAAACTGGTCAATTTCATATATATAAGGTTTTTCGCCTATTCTCCTGTGCATCTTTGTAAACACTTCCTTTCGGAATATAAAGAATGCTCCTGTTTCCATATATACCGGTTCAAGCTCCTGTGTTCTTACAATATCTGTCAAATCATAGTTGAAAGGCTTTCCCTGATACCACATATAATCCTGAAGTGCCACTGCACTGAAAGCCGAATCATATTCGCCGCTTGTGACCTTTTCAAGTGCATTTCTTATAGACTGCGCTTTCGTAAACGGCTGAGTAACGTGGGTAAGCACATATACATCGGCATCAACATCATTTACAAAGGCTTCTATTATATCAAGACCTTTTACCAGATAGTCATCAAGCGCTTTGTCTCTCTTAAGAAATGTGAGATTTTCCGGCATATAGGGTTTTATTGCCTCATCGCTGCAATACACATATTTCTCGTCTATTTCATCAATCTGCGAAACCGTTTTAAAAAGATAGTCGCATACCGGTCTTCCCTCCAAGTCCATAATATTTTTTCCCGGAAGTCTTTGGTTGTTTAATTTAATTGGAATAAATGATACTACTTTCATTCTCTTCATCTCCTACTTATGTTGTAAAACTCTTTCCAGATTGTCTCTGTAAAATACTTCAAGCTTGCCGCCGCGCGTAACATTGTATATTTCATGACCTCTTTTATAGGCATATTCCTTTATGGCCTTGTATCCGTCTATACTTAAATCCGTTGCCGCCGGAAGCCAGCCTGCCGCTATTTTCTTTTTATCATCCTCACACTCTATAAAGTGTATCTTAGGCTGGGAATAATCGCAGTCCGCACCTATTATATATATCTGTTTAAAGCCCATATACATTGCCAGCTGGATTGCCATATTAGTAACCGTAAAACCGTCATAAACACATACCGATATATCTGAACTATATTCTATCTTCTTCTTTTCCATCCAGTCAGGCTTATGATTTGAATAATCTATAAGAAGATATGTCTCTCTTCCGTTCTTGGTCTTAGGATTAGACCTATAATGGAAAAATCCTTCCCTTTTACAAAAAGTATTGCCCGCCACTTCATTTTCACTGAGATACTTTCCAAAGGCAAATATATCAACCAGTGCATAATAGGTCGGTCTCCAGTCGGTAAACTCATATGCCTTCGTTATACTGTTAACGCCTATTGTATATTCATTTTTAAGGAGTTCCAGATCCTTGATTGTCATTGACGGACCCGGACAGGTAATAAATACCCTTTCTCCCTTATGTATATTTTTGAAACGTCTAATTCTTCTCATATCCTTGCTAAGCCATGTCAAATGCAATGCTTTAAGTATACGTCTGTTTCTAATCATTCTGTGCATAGGTTTGTCTGACTCCATCGTCCACGCCTTTGCAGATGGATTAGGGTCGTTTCTTCTGACATATTTCCAGCGGAGTTTCTGAACCGTTTTGTTAGCTATCACACCGTAGAGCCTGCCATTGCTGTCCATAATCTTTTGGATTCTGATTCCTTTTGTTTCATTATACAAATCTTCATCAATTGAACGTATGGCACTTGCAAAGCCCATAAGTTCTTTCTTGGTCTCTCTTGAAGACGGCATAAGCTTAAGATAAATGTCATACTGCCTTTTTACTTTCCAAATGATATCTTCCCGCAGATAGTTATATACATTTTGTCCGAATTTATCCCTGTTTTTGATATAATATTCGCATATGTGTTCAACTATAAGGCGTCTGTGTTTGTTATTTCTTATAAATGAAGATTCATCAACGCTCTGTCCCTCACGTTCCAGACGGTACTGATAAAGATATCTGTCGATAGGAAGCACTGTTTTAACATAAATAAGAGGGAAAATGTCATATTCCATATCATCATAAAACACATGCTCATCAAATCTTATGTTATTGTCCTTAAGAATACTTGTTTTGTATGACACATGGTGGAAAAGATACTGCTTTGAATAATCCCACAACTGTTTGTCAAAGTCGTAAACCTTTCCGTATACCAAAGTCTCTCTTCCGGGCTTTGGTATCGCCTGTCCCGAATTTATCTCACGCATATTCCAACAGTTTTGTATTCTTACGTTTACCTCTTTGCCTGATTTCTCATATATCTTCTTGAAGTTTGTAAGAACCATGTCGGCATCCTTTGTCTCCATATCCTTCATAACTGCTTTAAGAGCTTCCGTGTCTACCCAGTCGTCAGCATCAAGAGGTCTGTAATATTTTCCGG
This sequence comes from uncultured Eubacterium sp., assembly GCA_945920185.1. Lineage (GTDB taxonomy): Bacteria > Bacillota > Clostridia > Lachnospirales > Lachnospiraceae > CAMEJP01. Next base: position 4,626 of record CAMEJP010000066.1, read on the forward strand.
TTGCAAGTTCTATACCCTTGTTGAGTGCTGAACCATGTCCGCCGTTTTCCTTTGACACAAGTATAAATGTATTCGGATATTTGTCCACATATTTCTGTGCCAGCGCTGCCGTGTTATCCTTAGAACCGTCATCTATAATCAGCACCTCAAGTTTATCCATATACTCTCCGCAAATTAGAGAATCCAGCGTCTTTTCTATAAAATTTTCCATATTGTAAGCAGGTATTACAACTGATAATATCTTTTCCATTAATTTCCTCCGTTTAACTTTATATTCAAATATTTTTCCCAAAATTCAATGTTGGTTATCTCACCAATTCTGTCTTTCCATTCCCAACTGCATTCAAGTATCTTTTTCCTGATTGCTTTTTTTGCCTTATGGCATTCGTGCTTACACTTTAACATAAGCCATAGACTTTTCTTATACTCGCAGTACTTTCCCGTTATATGAGAATATATTACAAGCTTCTTCGCCCTGTACGGATAAGCTGCACTTATGTTTGTATCCATGACAATTTCCTTGTACTTACTTGGAAGCAGATAGTTTTTAATAAGCCCTCTTTTTGAAATATAATTCGTAGAAAGTTCATTGTTAATTCTTGATTTAACTTGTCCGTCATCTTCCTTCCATGCAAGATTATATTTGCCCAATTCCTTATGCAATTCTAACGGGTCAAGACTCTTAAATGTGTCTATTCCTTTGCAAAAATCCTGTATCGCCTGACAAGCAGCAAGAGTCCTGTAATAGTCATAGTTAAAAACAGACTTATAAAACATGTCAAGATAAAACATAGCATAATCTCTGATATGCATGCCGCCAAGCTCTGCCATCGTAATGAGCTTGTTTCTTACGTCATAATAAACTATGGATGCGCCTCGCTGATTTGCAAAAAACGGATGCCACACGCTTATACCATTCATTGTTATTATGTCAAATTTATTGCGGACTCCGTATTCCACATCATCCATATGAATAAAATACGGCATAGGCAGATTATCCATTGTTATCTTACTTAAAGGCATACAGCAATAACACCATGCGTTATAATTGATATCCTTATCCAGTTCATTTCTTATAACGCTTCTTACCGGTCGCAAATCAAGGTTCTTATTTTCAAAATACAGCATGCCTTTATGATACAGTGCTCCGTTTTCAAACTGTCTTGCCATATCGTTAAGAACAAGCATAGCCCCGCCTATCATGGCTTCCCTGTATTCTGATTTAAGCGACACAAGCAAGGTATATGTGCGTTCAATGCAAGCTGTATCCAAGAGAATATCATCATCCATAAGAATTATGTGGGTAAGTTTCTTTTTGTCCTGTGCCTGCTTTGCCTCAATAAGGCATCTTGTAAATCCTCCGCTTCCACCGAGATTTGCATTATATTTTACTGTTATATTCTCGCTGTTATACTCATTAACATCCAAAGTCTGACCGTTATCTGATATAAAAACTTCAAGTTTTCCGTAAAGCGGTGAAGCCTCATTGTTTATCAGGTTTTTCTTTATGCTCTCTACATTTTTATGAACATATTCCTCTCTTCTGTAAGTACATATTCCGATTGCAAGTTTTATATCGTTTGGCTTAGGTATGTCTGCTTCGTAAGCACACTCATATACCCTGACATCTCCGTCATATGCACCTATCCTGTAATATGCTATGACACCTTCCTTGTGTTCCGGATATTTCAGATTAATCTTTTCTCTGGCTGAAGTTTCTTTTTTCAAAAATACCTTATTGTCTCCGTATCTTCGGATAATATTCGTCTTGTCAATCCACACATAGCACAGATATATGTCGCATTTTCCTTCTACGTCAAGTGTAATCTTCAAAGTATCAAGCTGTGTATATTTTTTCCACTTTTTTACGGAAAATGAGTTAAAATACGTGTCGGTATCAAGAATTCCTCCATTTTTGATTACAACGCCGCCTTCACCGGTTTCAATATTATTTCCGTTAAAATACATAGCCTGTTCTTCGCATATATCTTTTCGGGGGAATAACATTTTTTGTAAAATCATAATTTTCTCCATTTCTAAGCATTATCGCATAAATATTTTTCAAATCTCTTTTTATACTTATGGGATGTAAGCCTCCACATAAGTGCATTCCTATATCTTACGAAAAATTTTCTTCTGCTTATCTTTTTATGATATTTATCAGGCCGTATGCCGCATAGCCATTTTAGACCTTTTAGATAATCGTACATAGCTCTTATCATCATATACTCAAGATTATAGTCTTTATCAAGGTGTGCCTTAGAAATTTTTTCTTTCCAGATACTAAGTTCTTTTTCAGGACGTAACAAGTCCATTATCTCATTCACAAACAATGTATTTCTCATATCATAATACGTTATAAGTGCATTTTGCCTGTACTCATATGTTTCATGCCACACCTGCACTCCATTCAGTATAATAGGAGTACCCCCATGTCTTAAGCCCAGTTCTACATCATCACAATGAAGAAAGAATGGCAACGGAAAATTTTTTGATAAATATTCTGCCGAAAAGCAGCACATCCACCAGCCGGAATATTCTCCACTGCCCCTGTTCACATCTAATATGTTTTCATAAAGGGCCATATCGTTATTATACCCGATATGTTTAATATTACCGCTATTCCAGATTTCACAAGCCGTATACTGAACCCACGGCTTATCCTTTCTAAACATTCGTCCGGCTGTCACAGAATCTCTGTACAAAGCCTTTCTAAACGTTAAAAATGCATATAATCTGTACAAAGCCTCGGCATCAAATATAACATCATCATCCATGAGAAGAACATCCGTAACATTTTTTTCAGGCTTCGTTATAACACTTATTCCACGACAAAAACCTCCTGCTCCTCCGGTATTTGCGTTATATACAAGCTCCGTATGCTCTGACTTTTGCATAACCATATCTCTTCCGTTGTCAACAATTACCACTTCTGCTTTCCCGTACAAATCTGAATTTTTATCAAAAAAACGGCTCTTCAATATGGTGTCTGCATTTCTCTTTATATCCTGATGTCTGTGGTATGTACAAAAGACTATGCCAAGTCTTGTATCATTATGACAGATACTCTCTGCGGAATACTCAGCGCAGTGGATAGTAAGCTCACGGTCTGCCTCACATCTGAAAAATATGTTGCCTGTATATTTTTTAAATTCAAGGTCAAATGAGACATCAACAGGAATGTCACTTTGCAGCTTGTGACTCTCCAGTATATGATGACCCGTTTCATTGAATGTGCCTATCTCTATCTTTCCTCTGCCTTTGTATCTTACATTAAGCATACAGTTTGAAATATCGGTATAACGCATCCAAAATCTTGAATCAAGCAAATTCATATATGTATCTGTTGACGCAGATGCTCCATTCTTCAGTTTGAGAATATCCGTTTCCGTGTATACTTCTCCTGTCAGTCTTACAAACAAATCGGTCTTATCACATATTTCATTAGAAAAAATAACTGACTGAAGTATCACCTTACCCAACCTTTCAATCCAAAAAATATCTACTGTATTTATTTTCATATTGAATTATACAGTAAACTACAAAATAATACAAGAAATTATACAAAGAATTAGGTTGCACCCCATTATGGGGCACAACCTAATATTTTAATTTCCAGAGATTTTTAACTTTACTGTGTAACCTTACCGTTAACAACAGTGTATGTTCCGGTTGAATCAGTATATGTTCCGGTGTAGTCATCACGAAGCTTTCCTGTGGCTACAAGCCAGCTTGCTCCGCCTGTCTCGGTTATTCCGGTAAATGTAGTGTCAAGAACTCCGCTCTTAACATACCAGAAAGCTCCGCCGTTCTGGATAAGTCCTGTGTATGTTGAATCGTGCTTTCCGCCAAGTACCACAAGCCACTTATCACCGTCTTTTCCGAGTCCCTTAAAGTTTGTATCTACCTTGCCGTTTGCCACATACC
>CAMEJP010000067.1 GCA_945920185.1 uncultured Eubacterium sp.
CGACCACCGAGATCTACACTCTTTCCCTACACGACGCTCTTCCGATCTTCTGGCAACTTCAATATTGAAATCTCCTGCCTTATATTCCGTGTCGTTTAAATCTATCTCGGTATTTACCGTCATCAGTGCAAGGTCTGCGTAATTATTCTCCTTGCTAAGATGTCCGAGCATTATACCCGCAATATTGTCATTTAGAACCCTGCCGAGCATTCTGGCACAGGCGTCGTTTGACAAATGTCCTCTGTCTCCGAGAATACGCATTTTCAAAGGATATGGGTACGGTCCGGCTTCAAGCATATGTATATCGTGATTTGCCTCAGCCAAAAGAGCATTTACTCCCTTTAGGTTATCCACAATATAATCGTCATATTTTCCCAGATCCGTTATGACACCCGCCTTTTTGCCTCCGCATTCCACCGTGTAAGCACATGGCTCATATGCATCATGGTAAATTTTAAAAGGATTGATATGAAAATCTTCAATCCAAAAACCTTCGTCTGCCCGTATGCCGCAAAACAGGTCGCCATCAATCTCTCCGAGTCCGGACATTTCCTTTATGCCTCTTATGGTACCCTCCGTGGCATATATAGGTATGGCTTCTTTTCTTGATATAACGCCAAGCCCTCCTGTATGGTCTATATGCTCGTGCGTTACCAATATAGCATCTATATCCTTAAGTGTCAAATCTATTTCATTCAGGGCGCTTTCTATCCTTTTTCTGCTTATTCCTGCATCTATAAGGATATGTGTGTTGTCATCGCCTATGTATATACAGTTACCGCTGCTTCCGCTTGCCAAACTAATAAGTCTCATTTTTATCCTTTACCATTTTACCGTTTCTGTAGTATGTTATGCAGCCCCGTCCGTTATTCTTAGAAAAATACAAGGCTCTGTCTGCATATATAAGCAGATTGTTGATATCCTCACAGTCGTAAGGATACATGGCAACACCCATACTTACGTCAAATGTAAGATATTCGTTTACATCTTCACAATAGGTTTTTGTTTCCTTAATCTGCTTATGAACATTTTTAATGCTGTTCATCACAAATTCTTTAGTTTTATTCCTGAATATAATCGCAAATTCCTCGCCACCGTAACGTGCAGTTATTATATCAGGGTCATTTTGTGATACGGAAGCGGCAATACCTGCACACTTAACAATAATCTTATCACCGTTTACATGTCCGTACCGATCGTTAATTCCCTTAAACTTATCAATATCCATAATGGCTATTGATACTGTATTATATATTTCGAGTTTTTCTTTTGTTTTTCGCATATAATCGTTCAAGTACCGTCTGTTATATATCTTGCTCAATCCATCCTTATTCACGGCTTCTTTAAGCTGCTCATATACGGAAGCATGTGCCATTGCTATATCAAGCTGTGTGACTATGGTCTCAAAGAAATACAGATTATCTTTGAAATAATCATACGACACGGAGCCTACCATAAAATATCCGTACTCATTCGATACATTGATAGGACATAACAAGACAGAACCTACGCCATATTTGCTTAAGAAAGGTGACCAGTCCTTCTGAACCCGGTTTCTGACTACGTTTTCCTTTACTTTAATCCTGTCAGAAAGACGGTTATCCTTAAGATATTCTTCCACAAAACCCTGTTTAAAATTATCACCCAGATATGTATTCATACTGTACAGAAGTCTGCTCTCACCGTCACTGTCCTTCTCTTCAAGCACTATACAGCAAAAAGCAACACCCATCGATTCTTTAATACTTTCTGTGGTATAGTCTATGATATTCTTAATCTCAAACGTGCTGGAAATATATTTGATGATATTGTACTGAATCATCATCTCATTATTTGAACGGCTAAGTCTCCTGTACAGCACTTCAAGTTCCATTCTCTTATTGTTTAACTGCTCATTAAGTGTAATCAGCTTATTTTGAACAACAGTCAGGTTCTCATAATCATCATGTGCCTTGTCAAGTATTCTGTCCTTAGCCATAAGCCTGTTCTCAATGTTTTGCATAATTTTTTTGACATATATGAATACCACAAAACATACCAGTGCATATATAACATCAGTGATTATATAAACAAAATACACGTTGCTTCTGTCAATGAAAATATAAGAAAGTGTGTGCATACCTGTCAAAAGTACAAGATTTGCTATTGTACTGCCTATCTGACATGCAAATTTATCCAAACTGAAGCACAGATAGATTTCTATGCTGAATACTATGCCGATAATCCAGAACATATTGTCCCATGCCGCTCTGAGAGAAGGAATACAGACATACACCATAGTTGTAATATATTCTGCTATCCTCACAAATCTACACAGTTTTATACTTCCGTTGTAATTGAAATGAGAAAGTCCCATATCAATCAGAAGTTCAAGGGCGAGAATAAGGAATATAGCACAGTATGTATACTTATATTCAACTTTTGAAAGTGAAATAAGAAATGCAAGAATAAGATAACTGTACATAAATATGGAGTTTAAAGTATAAAATCTGCTCTGCAGATGTAGTATTTCATCTTTTCTGTCCATGGTATTCCTCCTTTCCCGTTCTTTGTTTACATATTCTGTCTCACGACAAAAGCTTTGCACAATGCACAAATCAATGAAGGTTCATAACAATCTTTATCTGTGCATAGGTATTTTCAATATCTCCGCTGTTATCTATCGTATATGTTGAAGCTTTTCTGAAAGCCTCCTCCGGCATTTGGCTTTCATATATGGAAGTTATCTTTTCATCCGAATAACCGCGTGACGTTTTAAGCCTTTCACGGCGCGAAGCTTCGTCGGCGTAAATATACCATATTTCATCGCATACGGCATCATAATGGTCCTCTATAAGAAGTGCTGCCTCCACAAAAACATACTCGGTCCGGCCGTCTATGCTAAGTTCTGCGATTTTTTCCGTTATCCACTTTTTAACCTGAGGATGAACAATACTGTTTACCACAAGCCTCTTATTTTTATCGTTAAAAATAAGCTGTGCCATTTTGTTTTTGTCAATGGTAGCGTCCCCACACAAAATGCTCTCGCCGAACACTTCCACAATGTCATCATATGCCTTGTGTCCTTTTGTCATAAGCATGTTCGCTACATTATCTGCCTTAATTATATATGCGCCCAGACGTTTTTCCAAAAGGTCCAATACCGTGGACTTACCCGAGCCCACTCCGCCTGTAATTCCGATGATTTTCATTTTTCTCACTCCGGTTTCTTAATGCCTTATGTCTATTTGACTTCAAACCAGTCGTTTCCCGTATGTGCGTCTACTTCAAGCCTTACTTTAAGGTCAGCCGCATTTTTCATTTCTTCTTCAAGAATCATTTTAACTCTGTCTGCTTCATCCTTTGCAGCCTCTATAAGAAGCTCATCATGTATCTGAAGTATCATTTTTGACTTTAAGCCTTCATTTTTCAGCCTGTTATGGACATTTATCATGGCGATTTTCATAATGTCGGCTGCAGTTCCCTGAATAGGCGAGTTCATAGCCACACGCTCTCCAAACGACCTTGTCATAAAGTTGCCCGACTTAAGTTCAGGTATAGGTCGTCTTCTTCCGTAAAGTGTAACGGAATACCCGTTTTGTTTCGCTTCCTCCACTGCTTTGTCAAGATATTCCTTAACCTTAGGATATGTTTCAAAATATCTGTTTATATATTCATTTGCCTCTTTTCTTGATATACTGAGGTCCTGACTTAAACCAAATGAGCTGATACCGTATATTATTCCAAAATTGACAGCCTTGGCATTTCTTCTCTGCTCTCCCGTAACCTTTTCAAGTGGAGTGTCAAATACCTGTGAAGCAGTAATGGCATGAATGTCCTTTGCATCGTTATAGGCACTGATAAGCGTTTCATCGCCTGACATATGTGCCATTATTCTTAATTCCACCTGAGAATAATCCGCATCCACGAAAACACAGCCTTCCTTTGGTATAAATACCTTTCGTATCAGTCTTCCAAGCTCCATCCTTACCGGAATATTCTGAAGGTTAGGCTCGGTACTGCTTATTCTTCCGGTTGCCGTTATTGTCTGATTAAATTTTCCGTGTATTCTTTCATCATCACAGATATATACGCTCAAGCCTTCAGCATATGTTGAATAAAGCTTTGTAAGCTGCCTGTACTCCAAAACTGCCGGCACGATAGGATGGGCATCCGTAAGTTTTTCAAGCACCTCCGCGCTTGTCGAATAGCCTGTTTTTGTCTTCTTTCCGTTTGGCAGATGAAGCTTGTCAAACAATATCTCTCCAAGCTGTTTTGGCGAATTTATGTTGAAGCTTTCTCCTGCAAGATCGTATATACTGCCTTCAAGCTCGTCTATTTTTACCTTAAGCCTGCTTCCGTATTCTGCCAAAGCCTGTCTGTCAACACGTATTCCCTCTCTTTGCATATCATACAGTACAAATGTAAGCGGATACTCTATGTTCTCGTAAAGTGAGTACATTTCTTCGCTTTTTAACTTATCCTCCAGTATATCTTTCGCTTTATAAGCCGCATAAGCATAAGCCACAGCGTCATCCTCGGCATTTTTCGCATAAGGAACAATCGTCTCCTGCAAAAATTGTCCAAGATAATCCTCAGGAGTATATTTTTCTTTCAAAGGATTAATAAGGTATGCCGCCAGAGATACATCAAACATTTTGCTCTTATCATATTCAGGGATAAAATATAACTGCTCTTTAAGTCCGCAGAATACGGTGTTTGCGGTTTTACAGAGTTTTGACAGCTCATCGCAAAGAAAATCCTCTGTCACAAAAAGCATAACGGGAATATAATATATATCCTCCTGCCCGAAGCAAAGTGCCACACCGCCAAGCTCTCCGTTAAGCGATACACTGTGAATACCTATAAGTGAAGCCTTTGCCGCTTTTGCCAATACGGCACATACTTCGTCAAAATCTTCCACTCTCTTAGCTGACTTGTTTACGTCAAAAGCCGCATCAGATGCCGCTTCCTTGTCAAATCTCTTTAAAAGGCTTTTAAATCCCAATCTTGCAAATATGTCAAATGATTTAGAAGTATACAATTCTCTGATTTTGCTGTCAACACTGTCCATAGAAACCGGCACCTTGGTATTAATCGTAACCAAGAATTTGCTGAGTTCTAATATGTCCTTACTTTCCCTAAGGGAGTTCTGCGCTCTTTTAGGGGTAACTTCATCAATGTGCCGGTAGGCATTTTCAATGGTATGGTATGCCGAAATAATAGCTACTGCCGTCTTTTCACCTATACCCGGTGCACCCTTTATATTGTCCGAAGCATCTCCTATTAAAGCCTTGACCTCAATAAATTCCTCCGGAGTAACGCCGTATTTTGCCACCACGTCAGCAGTATTGTAATTTTCAACTTCAGTCATTCCGCCCTTAGTCTTTGGTATTCTAATCATAATATTGTCGCTGGCAAGCTGAAGCAAATCCCTGTCGCCTGAAAGGATGGCAACCTTATATCCCTTCTTCTCATAAGCCTTGCCAAGCGTTCCCAATATGTCATCCGCCTCATAGCCTTCCATCTCCACTATGGTTATATTCATAGCCTGAAGCACTTCTTTAATTATGGGAAGCTGTTGCCTCAGTTCTTCCGGCATCGGCTTTCTCGTACCCTTGTATTCTGCATACACGTTATGTCTGAAGGTAGGTGCCTTAAGGTCAAATGCCACCACTAAATCCGTAGCCTGCTCCTCGTCAATTACCTTCAGCATTATATTTAAAAATCCATAAACGGCATTTGTATGAATACCCTCACTGTTGGTAAGATCAGGTACTCCGTAAAATGCGCGGTTAAGGATACTGTTTCCGTCTATAAGCAATAATTTTTCCAACAAAATTACCTCATTTCACTAAGTAGTTTTAATCAGTGGCTGTGCCGTATGATATTATCCCTTAAAGTAGAAGAAAATATCCTGCACACAGCAACACTACAATGTTTGTAGCTATATACACGACCATACTTATTCTTGATTTTCTTATGGTATCATTTACCTGTCTTCGTGCTTCCATAAGTTCATTGTCTATTCTTTTGATAAAATTGTAATCCGAAAACTCCATGTCCTCTGTGAGACCATACTCCACAATATATCTTATCTCAAATTCGTTTCTGCATTCCCTGCACTCGTCAAGGTGTGCAAGAAATCTTTCCATCTGACGCGTGGAGAACTTTTTTTCAAGATACATAGGTATCATACTTTCAAATTCATTACAAACCATAATACCACCTGCTATTCCGGCTAACTGCCAAACAGTAAAAATCATACATTACTATATTATAATGAAATGAACATTTTTTCAACCAATTTTACTTTTTTTGTTGACATTTTAAATAACTTCTGATAATATATCTATTGTTCGCGGATGTGGCGGAATGGCAGACGCATCAGACTCAAAATCTGACGGTGGTGACATCGTGTGGGTTCAAGTCCCACCATCCGCATTAAAAAGAGGCTGTTTCTTAACGATTAAAAGTCGTTGGAAGCAGCCTTTCAATTTTTTTAAAAAGGACTGTCGCACTGATAAATCAGTGTACCAGTCCTTTTGTTTTACAGCTAAATCAGTTTTATTCCGTAACCTTACCGTTTACGATGTTGTAAGTTACTGTACCTTCTGTATATGTTCCGGTGTAGTCATCACGAAGCTTTCCTGTGGCTACAAGCCAGCTTGCTCCGCCTGTCTCGGTTATTCCGGTAAACGTCGTATCCATCACTCCGTTATTCACATACCAGAAAGCTCCTCCGTTTTGGATAAGTCCTGTGTATGTTGAATCGTGCTTTCCGCCAAGTACCACCAGCCACTGGTCTCCGTCTTTTCCAAGTCCCTTAAAGCTTGTATCTACCTTGCCGTTTGCCACATACCACTTTCCGCTTGAATTCTCATAGAA
>CAMEJP010000068.1 GCA_945920185.1 uncultured Eubacterium sp.
TTTGTCTTCACACATTTTGTCGGAGATAGAACATTACTGTAAAACTGCGGCTGTCATAAAAGAAGGAAGCATTGTGGTATGTGACAGTGTGGAAAATTTAAGCCACACGGGAACAAAGCGTGTAACGCTTCGAGGCATAAAGTCGGATGATGTTTTAAGAATCAACAATATACGCGATATTAAGACAGAGGAAGATAAGGTAAGTTTCCTTTATGCGGGAAGCGCAGGCGAGCTTATAAAAGCACTTTCTTCGATGGCTTTTACAGACATTTCGATAACGGAGCCCGACCTTGAAGAAATAATTATGAATTATTATGACAATACGACAAGGGAGGGACAATAGTATGGCAATATTTAAGAATGAGATGAAGCTTGGCAGGGTGGCATTGTGCGTGTGGTCACTGACCATTGCATTTCTTATGATGGTCTGTGTGCTGATATATCCTGAAATGAAAACTCAGATGGGTCAGATAAGTGATACCTTTGCACAGCTTGGTGCATTTTCTCAGGCATTTGGCATGGATAAGATTAACTTTGGTGAGTTTGTGGGATTTTTCGGAGTTGAGTGCGGAAATGTTCTTGGACTCGGAGGCGCATTTTTTGCAGCACTTCTTGGCGTGTCAGCTCTTTCAAAGGAGGAGCAGAATCATACGGCTGAATTTTTGCTGACGCATCCCGTAAGCCGCGTAAAGGTGGTTGCGTATAAGCTTGTTGCAGCGGTATGTCAGATTTTACTTCTTAATATCATTGTAGCGCTGATTACATTTATTTCCATTGTGATTATCGGTGAAAAACCGGATTATGACGTTATAATACTTATGATGGCAGCCTATCTTATAATGCAGCTTGAAACGCTTGCTGTATGCTTTGCCATATCTGCATTTATAAAAGGGGGAGGTTTTGGAATAGGGCTCGGAATGGCTGCCGTATTCTATTTTCTTAATATAATAGCCAATCTTACGGACAGCATGAAGCCGTTAAAATATATCACGCCTTTCGGTTACACTGAGGGCGCAGACATAATCGCATCAAAAGCTCTTGATGTAAAATATCTTGTCGCAGGCATAGTGATTACCGTAATCGGCGTGATAGTGGCATTTGTAAAATATTGCAGAAAAGATGTTGCACAGTAATTGATTTTTCAAGGATGTTGTGTAGTAATTTTACAAGAAAATTATTGTCTGCTCCATCTTCCGGAAGCACCGCATGGAAGTACAAGACCTGACTGCGTTACGGGAAGACCGATTTCATCGGAAACCACATTTCCGCCGAAACGCGGTATAAGCTCTGTGCTTATCATATAAGTGAGGACTGACGGAGCAAGTCCTGTGGTGTAAGAGTTGATAAGGAAGAACAGCGGGTCATCGGAGAGTATCTGCGTACACAGTTTTACAAACGGGTGTATGGACTCTTCGATTTTCCATGTCTCGCCCTTCGGACCTCTGCCGTATGAAGGCGGGTCCATTATTATTCCGTCATATTTGTTGCCGCGGCGTATCTCGCGTTCAACAAATTTCACGCAGTCGTCTACAAGCCATCTTACAGGTGCGTCGGCAAGTCCGCTTGATACGGCATTTTCCTTAGCCCAGCCTACCATTCCCTTTGAAGCATCCACATGTGTTACGCTTGCGCCTGCCTTTGCTGCGGCAAGAGTTGCGCCACCCGTATAGGCAAATAGGTTCAGTACTTTGACGGGACGTCCGGCATTTTTAATAAGATTTGAAAACCAGTCCCAGTTGACAGCCTGCTCAGGGAAAAGTCCGGTGTGCTTAAAACTAAAAGGCTTTAAGTTAAAGGTAAGTCCCTTGTAGTCGATGCTCCACTGCTCGGGAAGGTAGAAAAACTCCCATTCGCCGCCGCCGCTTTTGCTTCTGTGGTAGTGACCGTTCATCTTTTTCCAGCCCTTGTGAGTCTTTGGCGTGTCCCATATAACCTGCGGGTCAGGGCGCACAAGAAGAAAATCTCCCCATCGCTCAAGCTTCTCTCCACAGGAGGTATCTATAACTTCATAATCTTTCCAATCTGATGCAATCCACATATTATCTCCATTCCGGAGCGTTAGCGACGGGGCGAAGAGAAATTCGCGAATGCGATTTCTCTTCTGCCATCAAAGCTATTTGTGACGCTCCGGCACAAATAGCCATATTTAACAAACAGCACATCAGTGTGTTTGTTAAATATTGTTCCATTCCGTAGCACAGTTTTATATGAAAATATTATAGGAAATAAGCAGATTTGTCAACATTTCCATATATTCATTTGGACATGATAAATGTAATTTTAAGGGTAAGGGCATGGTGATATACTAAATTGTCCAAAAGCTGTTGAACATTCAAACGTAAATTGACAACATTTTACACATATGGTAGCATTATTGTATGACAGTGAAGTGTGCGGATGATAAGTAAATCAGATGCGATGAAGATAAACGCAGTGTAAGAAGAGGTCTATATAATGAAACATATCAAAAAAAATTTCTCGGGAATTTTCAGGGAAAAGGCAACGACCATACTTCTCATTATTGGTTTTTGCCTTACATTTTTTATAGTTATAAACGGTATCGAAGCGTTTAATGAGATGCTGACGGTTGAGGAAGCAACGAGTGAGAGCAGGTATAAATATGAACTGTATATTAGCCTTGTGTTGCAGGAGGAGTGTCCGGCGGAATCGATTGATGATGCATTAGGAAGAGTTAGCGGTTTTGACAGTGGAAATGTCATATTGAGCGTACATTTTCCGGAGTTTGTACTCGGCGTACAGTCTTCCGTAGATTATGCGGTATGTATTAATGAGGATATGAAGGGAACATTTGAAAACCGAAAATATTTAAGCTCCGCAGAGTTGTCGGAAGATAACTGGATAATTGTGGGAAGCACTTTAGAAAAACTTAGGGGTGATGATAAAAAAGTAACTCTGAAAAACAGGGAATACGAGGTAATAGAGGTATTTAAGGATATTTACCATATAAGTGAAGCGAATGAGACAGCCTTAGTGAGTATGACATCGTTGGATAATGTGGGACGAAAGAGCATTATGGATGATATTATTGAGGGAAAGGGTTTTGAACTTGTAGTGTGCAGCGATAAGAAGGATATATCATATGTTTATGATGATATAAAGGATATATTTGAACCGCTTGGCTTTAGCGTAGGTCAATATGATAACGCTGAACGGGAAAATGATTATAAGAAATTTGCGTTTAGTGATGGTGCAAAGGGAGTTGAAAAGTGGTATACGGGGCTTCTTCTTGTATTTTCTGTTGTTAATTGTTTCTTTGTGTCGGATATATGGGTGGCATACCGGATGAAGGAGTATGCCATAAAAAGGGCATTTGGAATGAGTGCTGCAAGAATATTTCTTGATATATCAGGGAAAATGTTGCCGCTTGCCCTGATGTCCCTTGTGATTGCGCTGTGCGTGCAGGCGGGCTATCTGGCGGTTATGGGATTAGATTATGACATACATTATGTTGAGGATATGCTGATGATTCTTGCGGCTGTGGGTGTTATTATCATTTCTGCTTCCATCGTGCCTCTCATAAGAATATTGCGTCTTAAACCGGCAGACAGCATAAAGACGCTGTGAGGAGGTGACTGCTATGAAATATATCATTATGATAATATCAAAGGCTATGGAGGTCATTTCTACAAGCATAAAGCGGTTTGTGTTTACCGTGGTGCTTAGCGTTCTTGGAGTTATTCTTATGACTGTTACCATATATTTTAGCGAGGATTACTGGAATTTTGAGAAGGAATCAGACAGGGCGTTAAAGCAGGGCATAAAAGGCACGTATACGCTGGGCATAAAAAATGATTCAGGTGAACCGGGAAAGATGTTTGAAAATATTATTGAAGAATATCCGGATATGATTGAAGGAATAGGGTTCCTTGAGAACTATGAGACAACCGGATTTTCTGATATGGTTGCAATAAGAAAAAATAAGTATCACATGGGCGATAAAGAGGTTAATGCCTGCCGGGCGACTACATATTCTTTGAACCTCGCAGATATAAAACTTGCGGAGGGCAGGATGCTTAAAATGGGCGAAATGCCTGATGACCCGGACGTCGTATATGGAATATATCTTGGAAATGCTTATGAAGATATTCCGATAGGAACGGAATATGTGGTTAGTAAAAAGTATAATTATAAAACGGTTGTGCTTGGAAGATTGGAGAAGGGTGTGTGTACTCCTGATGTTGTTAACATTGCTTCAACAGGCAGTGTGGTCGGTGGAAAGCCTTATGGTAATCTTGATTACGGATACATACAGGTAAGTTTCAGACTGGATATTTCGTATCCTATGTTTATGAGCATAGGCGAAGGATACACATTTGACGAGGTAAAATCAATTGTTGACAGAAAGTCTAAAGAATATGATTGTGTGGTGGATATTGCACCTTTGTCAAATCTGTTTGATGAGTACAATTATTCAAATGCAGAGCTGGTAAATGCTCTTTGGAGGCTTATGGTTGTGGTCTTGTTTGTGGTTACGGCTCTGCTTGTAAGCATTCAGGTCGTGGCTGTTTTAAAGAACAGGGATATATACGGTGTGTATGTGGTTTCGGGCATGAGTAACAGGGATATCAGAAGAATTACGGTGATAGAAAATGTGATAAGAGTCTGTCTGGTGCTTATTATATCATATGCTCTTGTTATGCTGTATCTTGATAAGGGTATTCCAAAACTTGCAGCCATGGAAGCCGTAGAGATTCTTTACGGGTATGTCTTTTGGAAGGTGGCTCTTATAGAACTTGGTGTGACGGTGGTGTCGACGATAGTGCCGCTTGCGGTGCTTGGAAGGTATACACCGGTGAGGCTTATTGAGGAAATAAAGTAAGCGGATTGTGAGGTATTTATGATAAAATTAGAAAATATTACAAAGATTTACAGGACAGGCGGAATGGAGAAGGTGGCGCTGGATGGAGTAAGCCTTGAGATTGCCGACGGAGAAATGGTGGCTGTGATGGGACCGAGCGGTTCGGGAAAGACTACGCTTTTAAATATGGATGATATCACTTCGGGAACATATATGATGGATGAAATATGTGTAAGTGATTTGAGAGGTGTGAAGCTGGAACGTTTCCGCAGGGAAAATGTGGCGTTTGTATTTCAGCAGTTTGCGCTTATGAAGGATTATACCGTTGATGAAAATATTGAACTGCCTATGAAGATACAGTGTAAGGGCAGGAAAGAGAGAAAGGCATTGGTGGTAGAGCTTGCAGGAAAGCTTGGTATAGAGGATATTCGTGAGAAGAAGGTTACTAAGATATCGGGCGGGCAGGCACAGAGAGCGGCAATAGCCAGAGCACTTGCCGTAGGCGGAAAGCTTTTGCTTGCGGATGAACCGACGGGTGCACTCGACCGTAAAACCGGTTCTGACATAATGGATATATTCGAGGAACTGCATAGGGAGGGCCATACCATTGTGATAGTGACTCATGATATAAATGTAGCTGACAGGTGTGAGAGAATTGTGAGAATAGAGGACGGTAAGATAAAAAATGTTTGACAGAAAGTATGCAGAGGCGTATAAGGTTATGAAGCCTGATACATTTGTTGATGAAGGAAGACGGCTTCAGGCTGACTATGAGAAGAAAAAGAATAAATTTATGATATTTCCCGTATTTGCATGGGTGTTTATGGCTATCCTTAATCTTTTGACCGGTTCTGATACGCTGATTACGCTGCTACTTGTCGGAAGTTTTACAGGCTATATATTGGATATATTTAATAAGGTATTCGGCGGAATACTTTTGTCGATTTTGTTTTTTCTGCTTTTATTTTATTTTCCGGGTGGGATACTTCTTATAGTGATGAACGGCATTTCGTTTATATGCAGCGTGGTTACGGTTTATTATACGCTTCATCTGAATAGCCTTAATTTCTATATTGAGGCGGCAAGAAAGGTTAGCATACAAAAGCATATGGAGGAGCTTGAGGATTAGTGAAAGACCTCATCATACTAAAGAGACCCGTCCTGTAATGTGGATGCAAATTTTTTGCGTCTTAATGCTTCAGATATAGATAAAAATTGCACTGATTTTAGAAAATTGTCCTAGGTATTATCAAAATTTTTTCAAAAAAATGTCCCCTTTTTTCCTTTTAAAGCGTTATATAGGTGAAAGCAAAAGTATATTTC
>CAMEJP010000069.1 GCA_945920185.1 uncultured Eubacterium sp.
TAAGCGTAAGACCTGCATACGTTACAGTTCCCTTTGATGTTGCAAGATTACCTGTTATAGAGAATACATCACTTGTTTTTCCTGATTCCGTGAAGTTATGTATATATGCACCTTCAGGAATTTCCGGTACAGTAACTGTTACCGTACATGTTGCCGTGAAATTACCTACTTTTGCCGTAATCGTTGCTGTTCCTTCACCAACTGCCTTAACGGTTCCACCATTAACTGTTGCAACTGATGCATTACTGCTTGTCCATGTTACTGTTGTATCATCCGTTGTATTAGACGGATTATATGTAACCGTTAATGTATCACTTGAACCACTTTCAAGTTCCATAGCAGTCTTATTAAGTGAAATGCCTGTCAATGCAACAGGGTCTGATACCGTTACTGTACATGTTGCTGTAAACTCACCAACCTGTGCTGTAATTATTGCTGTTCCTTTACCTACTGCAGTAACAACACCATTTGATACTGTTGCAACTGATGAATTACTTGTTGTCCAAGTTACTGTCTTATCATCTGTTGTTGTGCTTGGAGTATATGAAACAGTAAGTGTTGTAGTTGCATCTGCCAGCAATGTAACACTTGTCTTGTTAAGTGCAATGCCTGTAAGCTTGTTTGGATCGTAACTCGGATCTGCAGCTGTAATGGAAATAGACGAAATTGTAACTTCCTTGAAATCTGTCTGGTCAAATGCTTTGCAGTTAAAGTTTACTGGCTGAATAGCATATGTTCCTGCCGGAACTGTAATCTTACCACTCGCATCAAGAATTGCCTCACCCGCTTCATTTATAAGTACGCCGCCTGAAAATGTTGTTTCGATAGTAACAGGCGTATTTACCTTGAATGCATATAACTGCTTAGCAAGCTTACCAGGAGCTGCACTAAATGGGAATATTGTAATCTCTGTAGGGGTAGCACCAAGTGCTGTGATTACTGAATAATCACTTGGTTTAACGTCTTCAACAGCAATAGGATTCTCTGCCATTGTACCATTGTATGCAGCAATATACTTTCTTACCTCTGTAATATCTTCCTGAATAGCATAATCACCTGTCGGAATATATGAAAGTGTTGAATCTGTCTCAAACTTACTATAATCAATTCCTCTGTATGAAAATGCACATGAATTAGAAACTGTTGTTTTTCTGTCAGTAACTATTGTACCTGTTGCACTACCGATGCAGCTTGAGAAGCAGTCGTTATAACTCTTCAGTGCACCACCCGCAACATCCTGAGGATTCTTACACTTGAAGAATAAGTTATACTCAGAGAAAATGAAACTGTTTGCTCTTGGGTTCATACAGTAATCTGTCTGGCCCTCGAACACATTGTTATACATATGAATATTTGCACGACGTGCAAGTGGACCTCTGGCACCACATGATCTCCACCAGTTATGGTGATATGTCAAATTATACTGCAAGCTTGTGTCTGATGAACCTACAAGATTAGTCTTGTGGCAGCCCTCAAAATAATTGTAACTACATGTAAAATACTGACCACGCTTAAAGTCTACAGAGCCATCGCCCTCTGACTTATCTCCCTCGGCTGCAGGACTAATACTTGGGCAATAAAATTCATTATTATGTACCCAACATCTTTCAACTGAGCCAAGAATATCAGCCGTTGCCGAAGATGCGTTTTCTACTGTACCGTCAGCCTTTAATGTACCCTGAGTACCTTCCATACCTACAGCATCTTCAGGTGTGTTAATGAATGTAAGGTTACGTACTTCAAAGCTTGTTCCTCTGCCTGTGTCCTTATCTGTTGTAGAACACATAAAGTGGAAGCCCCATCCGTCGATAGTAGCATCTGTACCGATACCTTCAAGGGTTATGTCCTTACCTGACTTGATACGTGCCATATGACCGTTATCACCTGCAGTACCACCGTTACCTGTTGTGTTATATACGGTAAGACCATCAATAAGTGATTTTTGCGGATTGTTAGTTGCTCTCTTATAGAGGCCTGAATCTGATACTATACCAACAAAACGAACAACCAAAGGAATACCTGCATCTGCCAGCTTCTTAATAATACCCTGATTAGTATTAGATGTGCCTCCGTTAGCAGCCTTTCCGCCACCAACATCTTCGCCTACAGAGTTAAGAATATTACCGATACCTGTAACTGTAACTCCGCCATAGCTTAATGTAACCGTGTTCTTATTCTCATCTGTTACATAAAGAACGATGGCATTATCTTTTAATGTACCATCATCATTATATGCACCAACACCTGCTGTGTAATTAAAATGTGCATAACCTGAACGGTCATATGCTGTTACAACAAGTCCGCTCTTTGTTAATGTACCTGCAGTAGTCGTAACCGTAAGTGTGTATGTACCTGGTTTAAGTCCAGGAATATCAATACGCACTCCACCGTTATTATCTCTTACGAGATACTTCAAATCATCCCCGCTCAAACTGCCTGACACCGGTCCGGCATAAGACACAGCGGTAACACCTGAATCGCTGACACCTGAAATCTGAGCATAAATACTCTCAGTCCATCCGCCCACACTGACAAAACTTGCACTGCTCGCAGCATATACCTTCTTAGGTGCCACAACAAAGTTTGTCACGACAAGCGCCATTGCCATAACTGCGACCAGAAGTCGTTTCAACTGTTTTTTCATTTTGACATCTCCTTCTCCTATATATTTAGGTTTGTGCATTTCGACTATGATTATCTCCATAGTCAATTTAATTTTAACATTTTTGCACAAGTTATTCAATAATATATAAGTAAAATATCTTAATTTTTAGCCAAAAAGAAGCTATGCCATATTAAAGGCACAGCTTCTTTTCGATATTTTGTCAATACTCGCGAATTGCTTCGCAATTTGCTCGTTATAAAAACGACACTTGCTATTATTCTGTGACTTTACCGTTCACAATAGTGTAGGTTTTCGTACCGTCTGTATATGTTCCGGTGTAATCATCACGAAGCTTTCCTGTTGCCACAAGCCAGCTTGCTCCGCCTGTCTGCGTTATTCCCGTAAATGTTGTGTCAAGGACTCCGTTCTTCACATACCAGAAAGCACCGCCGTTCTTAATAAGACCCGTGTATGTTGAACTGTACTTTCCGCCAAGTACCACAAGCCACTTATCGCCGTCTTGTCCAAGACCCTTAAAACTTGTATCTACCTTACCGTTTGCCACATACCACTTACCGTTTTCATTCTCATAGAAACCTGTGTATGTAGTGTCTAATGTTCCATCCTTTACATACCAGAAGCAGCCTGCATTCTGTATAATTCCTGTAAAATCAGGGTATACCTTGCCTTTAAATACGGCCACCCAGTTATCGCCGTCTTTTCCAAGTCCCGTAAAGCTTGTGTCTACCTTACCGCCTACCACATACCATGTGCCTGCTCCGTTTGTTATGAAGCCTGTGTATGACATATCCACAACACCTTTGTTTACATACCAGAATACACTGTCTGCTCCCTGTACAAGACCTGTCTTTGTAGTATCTGTCTCACCATTCACACAATAGCACCATTTTCCATCCACATACTGCAATCCTGTAACTCCTGAAGACTTTACGGTTATCTCGGTCTGTGCAAGCACGGTGTCATTGATTTTACATTTTATTATTGCTGTGCCGCTTGACACTGCTGTTACATTGCCACATGCGTCTATCTTTGCCACCGAAATATCTGAGCTCTCCCATACAAAGAACTGTGCGTTTTTCTTTACGTTGTTAAGCCATATCTCTGCTTTATAAGTATCGCCTACATTCATCGCCTCATTTGCTTTTACTTCCCAATTAATTCCACCTGAGCAGTATGTGGCTACGTTTTTTATAACACCCGATGCACTTGTTGCCGATGTCGTATAATACTGTACTTTATTGTCAGCATCGATATATACCGTAAGAGGGATGACAAATGTACTTTCGGACGTAAACTTTCTGTAATATTCAAATGCCTGTGAAGAATTATATGTATATCCGTCAATCGAATATACAAAATCTATATTGTCATTTCCGTATGTATCCCTAAACTCTGCCACCGTTTCTTTTGAAGATGTATCCAAATCTATGGCGATAATATCTATTCCCGAAGGCGTGTTTTCACATATACTCTTTATGGTATTCCGACTGTTAGGACAGGTGGTTCTGAAAAATATAAGAACCTTTGGTTTTCCGTTTGCCTGATTATTTATCACCGTGCCGTTTATCGTATTATAATTGACGGAAGAAAGATTTGAATAATTCGGCAGTGTAACCGTCTTGCTGTAATCCGTCCATGATTCTTCAGCCATAGGATATGTAGTATAAAATTCCGCTGAAGAATATGCGCTCTTTCTTGTATGTGCTGAAAAATCCTCATCATTCAGTAAAAACCAGTCATGTGTCGTGGCAGCGTCCTGTCCGTCCCATGTACTGTCTACATTGTACCAATAATCACCTATTTTTACGATATTCCACGCATGGAGCGTAGAGTTGCCCCAGCCCAGTATCGCTCTGCACTCAACGCCTGCCTCAATACACATCCTGTAAAACAGCACGGCATATCCCTGACATACGGATGTTCCGTCAATCATCGCAGCATAAGCCGTCTGCTTCATAAGATACGTATCATCCTCCAGATGTTCAAAATCATAATCCACATGGTCACACACATAATCATATATAAGCCTTGCCTTCTGATAATCCGACATACCGTCAAGCTTCAAATTACTCACAGCCTGTTTTATTGCCGTGCAAAGCTCTGCTTCCTGAGACGCATTTGTATAGTATGTAACAGTTGTCACATAAGTTTTATATGTACCATAATTGTACACCATTGTGCTGCCAAATCCTGTCTCGTTAAGCAATGCATCTCCTTCGTTACTTCCACAGCCTTTATAATGCTCCATTGCATCAAAATAGACATCATATATTGAGCTGATTGAAGCCGCCAAATCTGCAGATACCGAAATAGTTACGGTTTCATTCCTTGCTTTAAGCTGTTCTCTGAGATAAGCACACACGGAATCATAATCCGTAAAATATTCCTGTCCGCTTCCTGAATATGTCGCTCCCTGCAAAGCCACACGTGTATTATCGTAAGCCTTAGCTTCTACCGGTTTAATAAGCAACACCAGCAAAAGTACCAGCCATACAACATTTAATTTTCTCTTTTTACAGTTATCCATCGGATAGTACCCTCCTTTTATCATTTCACGCGCTCTGTCAATTTATTTACACTTATTATACCTTAGAAACAGGCATTTTGCAAGAAATATAGCCACAGTACCGGCATAAAAATTGCGGTTTCCGGAATAATCCAAAAACCGCAATCTTTTACTGTCAAAAACAATTATTTAATTTTACTGTGTAACCTTACCGTTAACAACAGTGTATGTTCCTGTTGAATCCGTATATGTTCCGGTATAGTCATCACGAAGCTTTCCTGTTGCTACAAGCCAGCTTGCTCCGCCCGTCTCCGTTATTCCAGTAAATGTCGTGTCAAGAACTCCGTCCTTCACATACCAGAAAGCTCCGCCGTTCTTGATAAGTCCCGTGTATGTTGAATCGTGCTTTCCGCCAAGTACCACAAGCCACTTATCGCCGTCCTGCCCAAGTCCCTTAAAGCTTGTATCTACCTTACCGTTTGCCACATACCACTTTCCGCTTGAATTCTCATAGAAGCCTGTGTATGTAGTATCTACGGTACCATCCTTTACATACCAGAAATAACCTGCATTCTGGATAAGACCCGTAAATTCAGGATATGCCTTTCCATCAAATACGGCTATAAACTTATCGCCGTCCTGTCCAAGACCAGTAAATGTGACGTCTATCTTTCCTGATATTACATACCATGTTCCTGCTCCGT
>CAMEJP010000070.1 GCA_945920185.1 uncultured Eubacterium sp.
ATACCATCCGTATAATAGTACCACTTACCGTCCATGCTGTCATACACAAGTCCGTTCTTCTTTTCCGCCTCCGGCGCACCATTCCACATGGCAACAATAACGGTATCCTCAGAAATCGTTACTGTATCGCCCGGCTGATACTCTGTTCCGGCAACATTCCATGATACAAATTCACTGTTTTCAGGACGAAACATAGTACAATCAGGAAGCTTAAATTCTCCACCTTCGTTTAACAGTTCATTCATATAGCCAACACCGTCACCGGCGCTGAAAGATACTATATTAAGACCTGTTGTGTCTTCTACTTTAATGCCCGGTGAATATTCTGACCATACATTTGTTAAGTTTGAAAAGATATTTTTTCCGTCCGTAGGAATAACAAGGTTTGATGTTTGACTGCCATTACCGCCGTTATTGAATATAATATTTTCACAATCTGACGGAATATCTGTTATCTTCCAGATATTGGTACCTTCTATGTTTTCCATTTGCCTTCCCGGCCAACTGTTGGGATTAACGCTATCTCCCCAGTAATATGCAGTGACTGTGCTCCAGCCGGCTTCATTTTTGCAGTAAATTGTACCGGCTTCACTCTGATCGTTACCAGACGATTCTGCTACAGGTACAAATTCTGTATCTACACCTATGGCGAGCTTTGCCCCAGGCTGATAATACTTTTCGCTACTACGCCAATATGCATATAAGCCTTCTTCGTCTCCGATAGAAGAAAAATCCGGAAGTACAATGACGCCTGACTCAGTATCTAAGCTGTATAACGCATCATTTCCATCTTGCGACATAAAGCTTGCAGTATAGCAAGGATTAACCTTGAAATATTTGTAAAGCTCATTATCACTGCTTACATATTCTGCGGCTTCACTGCCGTCGGCATATCCGCTTGCTACTTTCTTATACACTCCTGTAAAGCCATCCAGCACAGGAGATTTTGACAAAGCTGTACCTCTGTATGATACTGCCGTAACATAAGCATCTGAAATACTGATGCTTCCGCTTGCATTAAGTGCCGTCTCCTTTTCGCCCAACACATTCAAAATTCCGCCTGCGATACTAATGTTGCCGTCTTGGGCAGAGATGCCCATTTTCTTGCCCATTGCAGCTATTGTACCGCCCAAAATGGTTACATTATTTGCGAAAATGGCAATGGCACCTGCTGAAATCACAAGGCTTGCATTACCGTTTATCGTAATGTTGCCGCCATTTGAGCATATACCGTAGGCAGTAGCTGTGATGGTATTTTCACTGTTTTCAGCCAGGACAATATTAAGGGTATTAAGATTGGTGGTGATGGCTCTATTCCTGTATCCGTTCAGGGTAAGGGTAAAGGTATCAGGGTTATAGCTTGCCGTACCGTCCCCCAGAATATCATCTTTATTTAACTCGGACACCGCAGTATCTCCCAGACTCAGTCCGTAATAATCAATATTCTTCCATACAGCCTTCGCTGTTGTATCACTTGTAATTTTTACTGATGAGCCTGCCTTATATTGGGTGCCGTCAATATCCCATGCCTTTAATATCTTGCCTTCCGGAGCCGTAAAGGTAGAATCCGGCAGAATCACATAGCCGAATCCGTTGGAACTGACACTATCCGTCTGACCTTCTGCACCGTTTCCGTCAAAACTCATCGTATATGTTGGAACATCAAATTCGGTAGAAAGTCCGGTAAATCCTTCTGCCTGGCACACATATACTCTCATGTCACCCTTGCCCGGTGCTTCAACCGAAAGCGTTCCGTCGGTTACTGTCTGTACGTCACCGGTTACGGCATCGACATATTCTCCATTAGGGATATTCTTAAAAGTTGCGCTGTCGGTTATTGTTACAAGTGCAAGGCTGTCTACGCCTTCGCCAGCATTAGTGTAACGCCTGATAAATGCCATATTACCTGATACATAGTTGCCTGAAGTTGTATACTGGCCTTTTCTAAGCGCCGGAACAGCCCTACGGATTGCATTGAGCTTTTGTATGTGGTTTGCAAGTGTCCAGCCCAGGGTATCCGCAGCAGCACCGCTTGCCGTATAATTGGAAAAATCGCCTGTGATTACTTCGCCCTCAATATTATCACCATAGTAAGCACGGCCTGTATCCGCCAAAGGTGCATTTGGACCAACATCAATCACTGCACCCTTCTGGAATTCAACTTCTGTGCCTGCCAAAACTCTCGGAATACCTCGGAAGGTAAACATCAGACACAGATTTTCCTTCCACGTATCTGTTCCGCCGGAAAATACATATTTTTCATCAGGAGATTCCGGTGAATAGTCATAAGAATTCACAAACGTGATATTCCATGTGGAATCGTTAAAATACTTGTCGCCTGCCTTTGAAATATTAAATGCTGTTGATGCACTGCCAAAGTTACGATGCATGGTAAAATCATTGACGTTTGCGCCTGCCATACTGTAATCCGGATCATGGTATGCAATTCCGTTAAGCAGGGCATTGTCGCTTGTAGGCTCATCACTTATATCGTCTTCTTCTATTGTATGGTCAAACACAACATTCATATTGTTGTTGATATCTTCTATAGAAGTTCCCCAGCTCCACTGGTCAGCCCACTTTGAATTGCTCTCCTTCCATGTATAATACGGTCCTGACTGTGTTGCATGTTCTCTGTACCACACACTTGTATATCTTGTGACTACATCTAAAAATATTGCCGGTTCCTTTCCCTTTTCTATAAAAAGGGCTTTTATCTGGTCTATGAATTGTATATTAAGAGAGAGGCGGTCTATGTAACGTGCATTCATGATAATAAGCGCATCTACGCCCATATCCACATACATTTTGCAAGTCTCTAAAAGGTATTCTGCCACAGCGGGATTTTCCGTGTTTATGTCAACATGGTCTCCTGCAATCTGGCAAAACTTACAGCTCCAATCATCCCAGTTCATACTCTGAAAATATCCGCTATGGTAATAGTTATTTGAGTTATACATATCGGAAGATGACAGCTTACCTATGTCATAGTCTTTTGCTGCGGGCAGTGTGCCTGTTGAGTTACCGTTATCAGAAGAATATTCCAGATTTTTCATAATGTTCAGTCTCTGCTGATATTGATCAGCCGGTTTCTGTGTCCAATAGTCCTCTGCACTGCCCAGTCCGTATGTATCAAGGAGTAATTTTGTAGGAGTAACAGCCTCTTCCATATTACTAAGGTCGGCGTCCTCATTTACTTCAAAAATGTTACATAGAAATGCCTCGCCAAAATTTCCGGTGCTGTTTAAATTAATCTCCTGGATGACCTTCAAATCTCTTTCGTGGCAGGCATTGATAAGGTCCTGATAGGTATATCCCTCAGATTCAAATCTCGGGTCTATCCTATTGAAATTAATAGCGTGATAGCCGTGGTAATCATAACCTGAGGCATTCTGGGCAACGGGAGTCAGCTGCACCGCGGTAAAGCCGAGCGCCTTGATATAGTCAAGCTTTTCTATAAGTCCCTTAAAGTCACCGCGCCATGCCGGGTCAGAATCAGGATTACCTGCCTGACCGTCATCCCAGCAGTGAACATTATTGCCTGAATCACCGTCATAAAAACGGGTAATCATAAGGTAGTAGATGGATTCATCCCTGAAATCCGTTCTTGTTGCGGGATAAATAGTCTCGCTAAAAACTACCGCCGCTCCGTTGGCATAAGTGCTGCCGTTATCCGTTGACGCAAAAGCTGTTCCCGTAAATAAACTCAGCGTCATTGTAAAGGATAATAACATTGCCAAAATTTTTTTTGCTTTCATACTTTCATTCCTTCTTTCTTATTGTGATGTACTTTTCATCTGAATCATCCTTTGACTCTGTAACATTAAATATAGCATAAATATACTACATTTGCAGAACCGCTGTCAATAATGTCAGGTACAAAAAAATAAAATAATCGGTACAAAACAACATTGTTCCTGTCTATAATGGTACAAAACAACATTGTGCTATCAAAACACAGCCTAATTCAAAAAAAGAAAAGAGACGTAACAGCATCAATATCACAATTACGCCTCTTTACCATAATAATTTTAATCATTTCTATCCTGTTCAGGATCTTTCACATATTTCCCGGAGTATTCCTCAAAGTACATCTGCAAGGTGCCCTCCGTATCCTCGCTGCTTCCGTTAAATTGTATGTTTTGCAAATCAAACAGGATGCAGCCGCAATGACCCCTGAATGTCGGAAAACATATGACCTTTAAATACCTGTCTATCTCAGGGCTGTAATCCATAAGTTCCATCACTTCTCCGAAAAGTGCCGCACGCTCATAGCTTCTGAGCCATTTGCTGTCCATATTGTCGAACAGACTGCCAAATGTACTGTCAATCAATGTATCCAAGGGTATCCCCTCTAAGTCTGCCAGTGCCGGATTCCCATAGCGGAAAATCCAGTCCACCGCGTGTTTTTCCTCATCGAATACCATCTCAATATCAGCAAAGGCAAAAGGCATATTTTCAAATCCTTTATAATACCTGCGGTATTCTTCTTTAGATGTCGGCATTCCTTCCACTCGGAAACCTTGGATTATTTTTTTCTTTTTTAAAGACAGGTTATCTTCTATTTCCTTTTTTCTGCGGCGTGTATATTCTAATGATTCCCCATTGTTCAGATTGATTTTCCGGGTAATGCTGTGTATCGCCATTACGGACACAAGCGTACCCCGGCGCACCTCGATAAAACCCTCACCCAGTTGCTCCTTGAACTCCTTATAGGTTGTCCTTGTCTCATATACCATACCTCCGTTCACATATACATCTGAAATTTTTCTTCTCATATGAATATAGATTATGGTACTGACCTCAAGGGTTATTCTCCTTTTTTTTGAAAAGATGGTAATGTATTTTGTTTCCTGCAAATCCATATCTTAACCTCGTTTAATTGTTTTTCTGATTTTCCGGACGTAAAGTGAATTTTTAAAATCTAGAATTTACTCTTGCACATAATATTTGTTACAATCTCATATGTTTATCTGGCTGTCGGAAATATCTGTTACCTTATATCCCTGATTGGCAACAGCCTGCATAAGAACATCATCTGAAACACTTTTTTCAAGCGTTACAACAGCGATTCCGGTCTTGTGACTGACGGAAACCTCCTTCACACCTTCAAGTGCTTCGAGAGCTTTTTTTGTGTGCATCTCGCAATGACCACACATCATACCTTCGATTTTCAATGTCTTTGTCATAGTTTTTGTCTCCTTTTTTGTTTTGATTTTAATTTTATTTTTGATTTTATGATCCCATTTAGAATCATACATCCGAAAGAAATTCAAACGCAGTGCATTGGTGACTACACTAAAGCTGGACAAGCTCATAGCCGCAGCAGCGAACATTGGATTTAACTGCCAACCCAAAACACTGATAAACGCACCAGCCGCTAATGGAATACCGATAATGTTGTAAATAAATGCCCAAAACAGATTCTCGCGAATATTACGCAGAGTTGCACGGCTTAGGCGTATAGCCGCAGGTACATCGGACAGGCAGCTTTTCATCAACACCACATCTGCTGCATCAATTGCAACATCTGCACCTGCACCAATGGCAATGCCGATATCGGCACTTGTCAGTGCAGGAGCGTCATTGATGCCATCACCGACCATAATGACCTTTCCTTTTTGCTGCATATTACGGAT
>CAMEJP010000071.1 GCA_945920185.1 uncultured Eubacterium sp.
GAAAAATGCATGATTTGCGGTTCTTTGTGTACGGTAAGCGATGTTCTTGTAAGGGGACTTACACTAAATGCTCCTAAGGTTAAAGACGTGCTTGTATTCTTCGATGTGGGCGCATATTCCGTGACGGAGGGAATATATCTCTTTTTGAGCCACAATCTGCCTCGGATATATGAGTACCGGGGCGGAAAATATACTCTTATCAGGGAAGCTTTGCCGACTCACACACTTAATTTCATATATGACTTGACTTAATGGCAAAATGTGAATACAATATCAGTGCAACTAATATATACGGAGGTATTACAAAATGGAAGAATTACTTGATATATTAAAGGAGATTAATCCTGATGTGGATTATGATATATGCGATACCCTTATTGATGACGGAATATTTGATTCCTTTGATATAGTATCGTTAGTAGGAGAACTCAATGATACATTTGATATTGAGATTACTCCTGTTGATATAGTTCCTGAAAACTTTAATTCGGCAGAGGCAATTTGGAATATGGTGGAAAGACTTCAGGATTAGTGAAGTCGGGAGATTGAGAATGTCATTCGTATCTATGAAACTGTTGCTTTTGGTAGCGGCAGCGACTCTGATTTATTACACAGCAGGTAAGAAGCACCAGTGGATAGTGCTTCTTATCGTAAGCTACATTTTTTATGCAAGCTATGGCGTTAAGCCTATGGCTTTTATTTTGTTTACTACTTTGGTTACATTTTTTGGGGGCCTTTTGCTTGAAAAGCTGGAAAACGACGGAAAGGCAAAGCTTGAGCTTTTAAAGGCAGATATGTCAAAGGAAGAAAAAAAGAAGTTTAAGGCAGGACTGAAACTCAAGAAGCGTATGGTGTGCGCTCTTGTGCTTGTGCTGTCTTTTGGCATTCTTGCTTTTCTTAAGTATACAAATTTTGCGGTATCAAACATAAATCTTATTACGGGAAGCAGCATAAAAAGGCTTGAACTTCTTCTCCCGTTAGGAATATCCTTTTATACCTTTCAGTCAGCCGGATATATAATAGACGTATATCAGGGAAAATATAAGGCAGAACACAATGTTTTCAGATATGCCCTGTTTGTATCTTTCTTTCCGCAGATACTTCAGGGACCTATCGGAAGATTTAATACGCTTGCGGTGCAGTTTTTTGAAAAACACGATTTTGACCTTGAAAATATTGAATATGCTGTGCAGAGAATGCTTTGGGGATATTTTAAGAAGCTTGTAATTGCTGACAGGGCTTTTGCGGGTGTCAATGAGATATTTACAAATTACAATAATTACACAGGCTTTATGGTCATATTTGGTGTGCTTTTGTACTGCGTTCAGCTCTATGCGGATTTTTCGGGAGGAATGGACGTTGTTATCGGAATAGCAAGAATTTTTGGCATAAAGCTTGACGAAAACTTCAGACAGCCTTTCTTTTCACATTCTATATCGGAATTTTGGAGAAGATGGCATATAACTCTCGGAACATGGATGAAGGACTATGTGTTCTATCCTTTCTCTCTTTCAAAGGCAATGAACCGATTTTCAAAGTTTACCAAAAAAGTATTTAAGGGGCATGTGGGAAAGGTGCTTCCTATATGTCTTGCCAATATACTGGTATTCTTTCTCGTCGGAGTATGGCATGGAGCTGCATGGAAATTTATAGTGTACGGTCTTTACAACGGTCTTCTCATAGCTTTGGCAAGCCTGTTTGAACCGGTTTTCCTTCGTGTTCAGAAATGCCTTCACATCAATACGGAAAGCAGGATTTATCGTGGCTTTACAATGGTAAGAACATTTATACTTGTAAATATAGGTTGGTATTTTGACATGGCAACAGACATCAGGGCGTCTTTCGTTATGCTTGGCAATACCTTTAAAAATCTTACGCTTTCAACAGTTACGAACAGAGAATTTCTGGTGGCGGGATATGAGATGAAAGATATGGTAATCCTTCTGGCAGCTCTGTGTGTATGGCTTATTGTAAGTATACTTAAAGAGCGAAACACAGATGTCCTTAAGGCACTTTCAGAGCGTCCGCTGGTGGTAAGATGGGCATTATATATACTACTTATATTCTCGATACCTTATCTTGGCTTTATAGGAGCCAGCACAGGATTTATTTATGCACAGTTCTAGGAGGCAGCTTATGAAAAAAAGAAAAAAGCTTATATCGGCAGTCGTCTTTATACTGCTTATAATTTTTATAAATTGTATGCTGAATTTTCTGCTTGTCCAGCCAAGACTGACAAGGATTATGTTTCATGAGCTTGATAAAGGAAATTATACGCAGCTTATTATAGGTACTTCGCATGGAAGCTACGGTATCAATAGCACTGAGATAACAGATGCTACCGGTGAAAATACAATGAATATGTGTATCGGCGGGGAATATATGATTGATATGTATTATATTCTTAAAGAGGCAATCCGTACCAATGACATAGACAGCGTGGTTATGGAAGTGGATTATGCGTATCTTACAAAAAAGGCAAATGACTCAATGCAGTCTAATTATATATACTATGCATATCCTGATACGGTAAACAAACTTTCTTACTTTTGGAACAGGGTTGCAGATATGGATTACAGGGCGACAATTTTCCCATGGATTGATTACAGACATAATACAAGATGGATTTTTGCTACGGCACATCTTAAGACGGGTAAAGCCTACCGCCATTATGATAAATCCGCCGTTATAGGTATGCACCGTGATGATGAATATATGGGTGACGGATTTATATACCGAAAGCGAAACAAGAATACCAATAAAGGATGTGGTCCCTGCTATGACGGTAAAGTGAATGAGGATAATATAAAGTACTTTAAGAAGATTGTAAGGCTTTGCAAAAAGGAAAATATTGACTTGGTTATGATAACCACGCCATTGCCTGACAGTACGGTTATGCTTCCTGAAAACAGATATGATAAGGCACATGAATATATATGTGAAATGGCTGAGGAAGAAGACGTTGAGTATTACGATATGAATCTTGCAAAGGGCGAAGAGTTTGATGTAAGCGATGATGATTTTTATGATGCTGACGGTCATATGTACGGTGACAGTGCAACACGTTACAGCAAATCACTCGGAAAAATGTTAAAAAGGCGCAAGGACGGAAAGCTTGTCAAATCAGAAAGCTTTTATGAAGATTTGGACGAGTTAAGAGAGGCGGTGTCAGATGGCAACTAAGTATTATGCCGTAAAGAAAGGCATAAAGACAGGAATATTCATGACTTGGGATGAATGCAGACAGTATGTGGAGGGATTTTCAGGAGCACAGTACAAAAGCTTTACTTCCAGAAAAG
Organism: uncultured Eubacterium sp.; assembly: GCA_945920185.1. Lineage (GTDB taxonomy): Bacteria > Bacillota > Clostridia > Lachnospirales > Lachnospiraceae > CAMEJP01. The sequence goes on from CAMEJP010000071.1 coordinate 3,300, forward strand.
AAGCTGAAGAATTTTTGGAAGAAAAGAAGTCTGAAGTACAGGAAAATACACCATATGCCTTTGTTGACGGTTCTTATAATCCTGTTGCCGGGGTGTACGGATACGGCGGATTTCTTGTGGCAGAAGGCAAAAAATATATTCTTTCGGGAAGCGGCTCAGACGAAGAAATGTCTTCCATGCGAAATGTAGCAGGAGAAGTTCTTGGAAGTATGGCTGCCATAGAACGTGCGATAGAGCTTGGACTTGACAGTCTGACCGTATATTATGACTATATGGGAATTGAAATGTGGGCTACAGGTGCGTGGAAACGTAATAAATCAGGCACAATAGCTTACCATGACTATGTGCAGAGCGTCAAAGACGTTATAAAGCTTACATTTGTAAAGGTTAAGGCTCATTCAAACATTGATGGAAATGAGGAAGCAGACAGATTGGCCAAGGCGGCAGTGGGGATAGAATAATAAAGTCAAGAATTAGCACAAAACAGATATAAAAAGTACAAGAAATGGAAAATTTCCTGTGGTAAAATGAATTTAGAAAATGTGTTATCGGAGGTTTCAAGGATGAACAATACATACAAAAATCCAATACTTTATGCAGACTACTCTGACCCTGACGCCATAAGGGTGGGAGAGGATTATTTTATGGTGGCGTCCAGCTTTTCAAATGCTCCGGGGCTGCCTCTTTTACATTCAAAGGATCTGGTAAACTGGAAGGTTGTCAATTACTGTATTAAGGATATACCTGAAGAAAGATACAGCGAGCCTGTACACGGATGCGGCGTGTGGGCGCCGTCAATAAGGTATCATCAGGGACTTTATTATGTCTATTTTCCTATGCCGGATGAGGGAATTTATGTTACAACGGCAAGAGATCCGTTCGGCGAGTGGAGCAGACCGGTGTGCGTAAGAGCAGGCGCGGGCTGGATAGACCCGTGTCCGTTTTGGGATGAGGATGGAAATGCATATCTTGTGGCAGGCGTTGCAAAGAGCAGAATAGGTTACAAGAGCGTGCTTCATATGGTTCGTATGACTGAGGACGGTATGAGTGTGTTCGGCGAGGAAGTTAAGGTGTTTGACGGAAACGAAAACGACCAGACAACTATAGAAGGCCCTAAGCTTTATAAGAAAAACGGGTATTATTATATATTTGCACCTGCAGGAGGCGTTAAGCCGGGCTGGCAGACTGTTCTTCGTTCAAAAAACATATGGGGACCTTACGAATACCGTGTGGTTATGCGTCAGGGAAACACTGAAATCAACGGCCCTCATCAGGGAGCATGGGTCGATACCGTTACAGGCGAGGATTGGTTCATACATTTTCAGGATGTGTTTGCTGCGGGAAGAATAGTTCATTTACAGCCGATGCACTGGGAGGAGGACTGGCCTGTCATCGGTGTTAAGTCGGATGACTCAAACGAGTACGGAGAGCCTGTCTCAGAGTACAGAATGCCTAATGTAGGAAAGATATATGAGAAATGTTCACCGGATGCAAGCGATGATTTTTCAAAGCCTGTACTCGGACTTCAATGGCAGTGGAATGCAAATTACAAAGAAAGCTGGTATGAGCTTTCAAAAGACGGACTTAAACTGTCAGCCGTATATAAAGAACCTGACAGAAATCTGATTGACGTGCCTAATCTTCTTATACAGAAGTGGCCTGCCAAAGAATTTTCTGTTATCACAAGGCTTGATACAGGCAAAATGAAGGCGGGAGATGTCGCAGGCGTGGTGTCTGTCGGTATGGATTACGGTGCGGCAGCCGTAAGAAAAAGTGAAAAAGGACTTGAACTTATAAGCATAATCGGGTCGCAGAGCTTTAAAAACAGTGTGGCTTCATCAAGTGAGGAACGTAAACCTGTGTCAGAACTTGTATCTGACAGGCTGTATGTCAAATATGATGTAACCATTACAGATACAACCGTTACTTTGGAGGGTGTGACACGCAATCAGGAAAGAATCACAATTTCAGTAAGCTCAGACGGCAAAAATTATGATAAGGTCTGCGAATATATGGCAAAACCAGGAAGGTGGGTCGGAGTGAAGAACGGAGTATTCTGTTACTCTGAAAAGAAAGAAAGTAAAGGTTATCTTCTGGTTGAGAATGTTACATATACCTTACATTAAACAGTTGCCATTTTGCCGGATATTTGATAAAATGATTTTAAGTTGTGCGGTAAATTTGTTCCGTCGGAAAGATATATGGAGGTTTAGTGTTAAAAATCACACTGATGTGCTGATTTTTAACACGGCTATTTGTGCCGGAGCGTCACAAATAGCTTTGATGGCAGAAGAGAAATC
>CAMEJP010000072.1 GCA_945920185.1 uncultured Eubacterium sp.
TTTGATGGCAGAAGAGAAATCGCATTCGCGAATTTCTCTTCGCCTCGTCGCTAACGCTCCGGAATGGAGATTACTATGGAAGACGCTCTTATTCAGAGAATTCCGCCTAACAGCAAGGAGGCAGAGCAGTCGGTTATCGGTTCCATGATTATGGATGCCGAGGCTATAAGCATTGCCAGTGAGTTGCTGACGGCAGAGGATTTTTATAACAAATCATACGGACTTATATTTTCGGCCATGGTTGAGCTCTACTTTGAGGGCAAGGCTGTTGATATTGTTACGCTTAGTGAAAGATTAAAAGAAAAGAATGCACCGCCGGAGGTATCCAGTCTTGATTTTGTCGGAGACCTTCTTATTGCCGTGCCTACATCGGCTAACATAAGGGAATATGCACAGATTGTAAAGGACAAGTCTGTTTTAAGGAATGTTATCAAGGTTACGGACGAGATAAACAAATCGTGCTATACGGGAGCCGAAAAGACTGAGAACATATTGGAAAATGCTGAAAAGAGAGTTTTTGACCTCGTTCAGAAGAGAGGCTCCCTTAATGATTGTATGCCGATAAAGGATGTTGTGCTGGAAGCCATATCGCGTGTGGAGGCCGCAGCAAAAACCGGAGGCAACATAACAGGAATCGCCACAGGATTTGCTGACCTTGACTATAAGACAGCAGGGCTTCAGAGGTCGGACCTCATACTTATAGCGGCTAGACCATCTATGGGAAAGACAGCATTTGCCCTTAATATAGCACAGCACATAGCCATAAAGTCGCATATAACCACAGCTATATTCAGCTTGGAAATGTCACAGGTTCAGCTTGTAAACCGTCTTCTGTCGCTTGAATCAAATGTGAATTCACAGGGTTTAAGAACCGGAAAACTGTCTGATTCTGACTGGAACAAGCTTCTTGCAAGCGGAAACAGGATAGGAACTTCAAATCTTATAATAGATGACACACCGGGAATTTCCGTTGCAGAGCTTCGCTCAAAGTGCAGAAAGTATAAGGCGGAGCAGGGACTTGATGTGGTCATTATCGATTATCTTCAGCTTATGACAGGAAGCGGAAAGACAGATTCAAGACAGCAGGAGATATCGGATATTTCACGTTCCCTAAAGGCTCTTGCGAGGGAGCTTAACGTGCCTGTCATTGCGCTTTCGCAGTTGTCGCGTGCGGTTGAGCAAAGACCTGACCACAGACCAATGCTTTCGGATCTTCGTGAATCGGGTGCCATAGAGCAGGATGCGGACGTTGTCATGTTCATATATAGAGATGATTACTACAATAAGGACACTGATAAAAAGGGAATTTCCGAGATAATTATAGCCAAGCAGAGAAACGGCCCGATAGGTACCGTAGAACTGGCGTGGCTGCCTGATTACACTAAGTTTGTTGATTTGCAGCATTAAAGCTTTTGCTGACCCGCTCCATGAACCGGTATGGGTGGCAGCGTCAGCTTATGAATAAGCACTGAATCGGACTTAGATGTCCGTTTACCGTTGTATGGGAAAAAGAGAGCATAGCTTACCTTATGTCAAAATGAGGTGCTTTGCTCTCTTTGTTATTATTGAAGAGTCTGCCATAAGGCACTCCTCTTTGAACATATTTGTCCGATATTTTGTATCAAGGGAGTTATATCGGATGTTCATTCTGCCAAATACAAATCTGTGATATATTATCTGGCGAATACAAATTTTGATATATTGTTGTAAAAAACAAGGTTTCGGCTGTCTATAAGCAGTGGATTTTCTTCAAAGGGAATATGATAGAGAGGAAATCCTGTCTGCTTAGAGACAACCTTTGCCGTCTGAACGGTGCCAAAGGTATACAAAAGGGTGCTGTCTTTTAACAGGCTGGTGTCACATTTGTTTTGAAGAAATGTGTAGGCAGTATGCCTTTTCCAATCGCACAGGTTGCAGACGATAAAACGCTTTGAACTCATGATAAATTCATTTTTAAGCGTGTCAAAATTATCACCCATATCAAGAATGATATAGTCATAGCCGTATGCTTTGAGCAGGGCGACGGTACTTATGGAAGCCTTTTGATAAAATACTATGCCTTTTATGCAAAAGCCGTCTTTATGGCGGCGGGAAGTATTGTAATCAAGGAAACCCAGAGAAGAATGTCTGCCAAGCTCAGCTATTGCAACGCTTTTTTTACAGACGTTGCACAGATAATTGGCGAGGGCCATGCAAAAGTGCGTTACGCCGCAGCACTCGTGTGTTCCTGTTACGGATATAACGCAGGCAGAAGGTGAATTTTTATGGTTTTTTGATGAAATTGAAAACATTTTTGAAGCCTTTCCTGATATGGGTGAGTGTGTGGCAGACGGGAGGAAGAAACTGTTTTGTGATGTTTTTTATGTACTTAGAACATTTACGCGTATCAAAACAGTCTGTCAAAGGGAACGGATAAGACAGATCATAGCCTGTGAGTTTTTTGAGTCTTAAGTGGCTGTCTGTACAAAGATTTGCAATAAAAATTATTTTGGGACTTTTTGGCAACGACCTAAGAAGCCTTGTTGTATATTCAAGCTCGTAAGGTGCCGTTGAACCGACAAGTATAAGTACATCGCAGTCGTAATGATGATTATTTTTGTATTCTCCGAAATCTGTGACTGTGATTTCATATTTTCTGTCGGAATTGACATATACTGCTTGATTAAAATAAGGCATTACAGGGCAACCTTTAATTAGACAGACACCGTTTCGGTCAGGCTGCTTTTTAAAATGCAGCATAAGGCTTGAGCCTGCCATCGGCACAACAGGGGCTTCGCATTTTTTAAAAGGAGATATTTCCTCCTTATAAACAGCGTCATATCCTGAATGTACAAGAAAACCCGTGAGAGCAAGTGCAATATGCGTTGTGCCTATGCCGGCTTTGCTTCCTGCCACCACAATGTTAAGAGAAAGATGATTTTTTCTTTTTTCAATATTTTTTAAGTCCTTTAAAAGCGAGGAGACGCTCTGATATCTTTTTGCAGGCTCTTCGTTGATACATTTTGCAACTATTTTTCTAAGGAGGAAATTGCCGATGTCGACTATATTGCCGGTATCACTTGAGCCTGTGCAAAGATATAATATAACAACACCAATGCTGTATATGTCTGAACGTTCGTCAGTCATACCGCCGTTTTGCTGTTCGGGAGATGCAAATCCGACAGTGCCTATCGCAAGGTCGGCTGCTTCATCCTTATATATAGAATTGCCATAATCAATAAGTTTGATACAATCCGATACAATTATATTGTCAGGTTTTATATCAAGATGCAAAAGCCCCGTGGGCTTTATGTTATGAAGATAATTGACTATGTCGCAAAGCGATGCGGAGTATTGGTATATTTCACTTAGGGATAAATGTCCTTTGTGGGAAACGTAAGATTTTAGGGAATCACCCTGTATATATTCCTCGATGATATAGAGGTGTGAATCGTCCTCCTCTACGTCATATATAATGGGAATACCGGGATGATTTAGAGTTTTGAGAATATGAGCCTCTCTGAGGCTTCTTAAGCTTCCGGCATGAACTTTTTCGACTGCCTTGATGACACGAAGCGTCTCAAGCTGATTATGTCTTGCCAGATATATGTGGGTAAAAGCGCCCGTATATAAGGTGGAAACCAGAGTGTACTTATCAAATATATGATGCCTCGTTCTCACTCCTTTCGTCAGATTTCTTTCTCTTACATAATAGTATACATTATGTCTACTATTATTGCAAGCATTTTTTTCTTTACAGTTTGAAGATGTTAGTTTATACTATGATAATAAAACTAAAAAGACAGGATGGTGGTAAGTTTGAAAATCGAAAAAATAAATGACAATCAAATTCGATGCACGCTTGGAAAAGCGGATTTGGCAAAAAGACAACTAAAGATAAGCGAGCTTACCTACGGCTCGAAGAAAGCGAAGGAGCTATTCCGCGACATGATGCATCAGGCATCCGTGGAATTTGGCTTTGAGTCTGAGAATATTCCGCTTATGATAGAGGCTATCCCTGTGTCGGGGGACTCTATTGAGCTTTTGATTACCAGAGTGGAAAATCCTGATGAGCTTGACACAAGATTTTCCAAGATTGCTCCCGAATTTGAAGATATTGAAGAATTACCGGAAGCTTCCGGGTCAGCTCTTGAATCGGAGCTTGTACAGCTTTTTAACCGTTTCAGGGAACTTGCATGCAATGATACTGCCGGGAAAAGTCCTGATGAAGTGATGAAATCGGCTGCCGCAAAGCTTGATGAAGAAGAATATGAAGTCAGGATGGTAGTATATTCTTTCAATTCACTTAAGGATATAATAAGGGCAGCATATGCGATAGAGGATAATGCAGCACTTAAGAATTCGCTGTATATAGATAATTCCGGCAAATATTATCTTCTCATAGACAATGCCAGAGTCAGCAGAAATGCTGCACATACCTTCTTTGTGCTTCGTGAGTACGGCGTAGGAGAAAACTACACGGAGTATGGCAAAGACTATCTTAACGAGCATTGCAGGCTTATCATAAAGGATAACGCACTTAGTGCCCTTGCCAGAATGTGACAGGAACGGTCTTTTAATATGGCTGTTTTCAATTGAATCAGAAAATTTAACACCCCCGCTGAATCTTTTGCCGCGGGGGTGCGTGTTATCATCTATTTCTTTAAATTCATATATTCCGTAATATCTTTCATAAGCTCGTCTACGTCAATTCCGTGAACCATGGCAGCTTCCTCGATGGTTTCACCCTGTGAAGCAGGGCAGCCTATGCAGTGCATGCCTGAGTTTAAAAGTATTGGAATAATGCCGGCGTCAATCTGTAAAGCTTCGGCAATGGTAGTATCCTTAGTGATGGTTTCCATAGTAATCCTCCTTGTATCTTTAAGTGTATGATATAATAATCTATCATTTTTAGATAGTATTGTCAAATTTTTGATATTTACACATTGTATCAACACTTTATTGACAACTTTTCGTGTTCTCTATGACGTACGCTTCAGCGGGAGGAAATGTTTCAAAACCGGGACCGCTTGCGCTTAGTTGCTCCTCGCAGCGGTACTAAACCGTACGCTTCAGCGGGAGGAAATGTTTCCAAGTCGGGACTGCTTGCGCTTAGTTGCTCCTCGCAGCGGTAGTAAACCGTACGCTTCAGCGGGAGGAAATGGTTCCAAGTCGGGACCGCTTGCGCTTAGTTGTTCCTAGCAGCGGTAGTAAACCGTACGCTTCAGCGTGAGGAAATGTTTCCAAGTCGGGACTGCTTGCGCTTAGTTGCGCCTCGCAGCGGTACTAAACCGTACGCTTCAGCGTGAGGAAATGTTTCCAAGCCGGGACCGCTTGCGCTTAGTTGCGCCTCGCAGCGGTACTAAACCGTACGCTTCAGCGTGAGGAAATGTTTCCAAGCCGGGACCGCTTGCGCTTAGTTGCGCCTCGCAGCGGTACTAAACCGTACGCTTCAGCG
>CAMEJP010000073.1 GCA_945920185.1 uncultured Eubacterium sp.
GAACCCACGTATCTAGCTTGGAAGGCTAGTGTTCTACCATTGAACTACACCCGCATAAAGTCGGGGTGACAGGATTCGAACCTGCGACCTCTTGATCCCAAATCAAGCGCTCTAGCCAAACTGAGCCACACCCCGATATGAAGTTGTAACTGCATCACTGTATCTTTAGTACCGCAACGCAAGAATTATTATATTATAAGCATATCCAAATGTCAACACTTTTTTTCAAAAAAATGTTGTTTTTTAGATAATACAACTCCATTTTTCCAAAAGCCTTATTTTAAGCACGTTTCCAACTTTTCTTTCATTGCTCGTAATGCCTTTCCTCTATGACTTATTGCATTTTTTTCCTCCATGGAAAGCTGTGCGGTCGTTTTTTTAAGCTCAGGAACATATACAATCGGATCATAGCCGAATCCATTTTCACCTGCAGGCTCATAGCCTATAATTCCCTCAATGGTGCCTCTTGTTGTCATTTCCCTGCCGTCAGGCAGTACTGCCGCTATAGTGCACACAAAGCGGGCTGTACGCTTCTCCTCAGGCACTCCGTCAAGTCTCTCTATAATGGACATATTTTTGACGGCATACGGCGTGTCCTCGCCCATATATCTCGCCGAATATATTCCCGGTTCTTTATTAAGGTAATCAACTTCAAGCCCTGAATCATCTGCCAGAACCGCCGCAGAGGTATATTTAGCAATCTCACGTGCCTTTATCAGGGCATTTTCTTCAAATGTGCTGCCGTTTTCGTCTATTTCAGCCGAAATGCCTGCCTCTTTCATGGAAAGGACCTCAAAAGGAAGATCTTTTAAAATTTCTCTTACTTCCCGCATTTTTCCTTCATTTCCTGTAGCAAATATTATCTGTTTCATATCATTTTACTGCGAAATTCATTGTATCATTTCGCTTTTCTCCTGTATTTAGTCTATGTTGTTTGTAAACATTTTAAGGCAAATGTTGCAGCCCTGTGTTTCTTCGGCTCTTTCCCACTGTCTTCCGAGATAACTTATATAGCCTTCGCCATCGCTTATATCTACATTTGATGTCTCATACGAAGCCGGGTATTCTATGGCTATCGGTCTCTTTGCGTTAGGCGTCTTAATCTTGACTACAACGGCATATTTTTTGCCTGCTTCAAGATGTATCGCTCTGTCAAGATTTACCGTGTAATAGCCTGCATTTACAAACGCGCCTTTCTGCACAAAATATCTGTTGTTCAAATCTGATGCCTCTTTAAAATCCTCAACCAGATATATTTCATATTCTGTGTTTTTATCTGTCGCATAAAAGCTGACTGCCTGAAGATTTTCATTGCCCGCAGCCGTATATACATTTGCAAAATATGCTTCTTCGTTCTCATATCCCAGCTGTCCGACAAAGCCGCACAGGTCGCTCTGATAAATGTTATCATAATTGTCGTTAGGCTCAACGCCTGTGTACACGAGGCTGTTCATGGCTATGTTGGAATCATAGTATGAAACGTAGAATACGCCTTCTTCTCCAAATTCCTCGCCCCAGCTGTTCTGACAGATAAATGCGCCGTTTCCTTCCGGTTCATAGTTAAAATTTTCCTTGGCGTAATTATCATCCCAGCCTATTATTACAACATCATGATTAGGTCGTTCTATTCCCACATAGCAGTATGCACTATTGTCTTTATTATAATAGTAGGAATCGAGATTTTTGGCATCTATCGCCATATATATCGAAGTTTCAACGCCGCCGTACAGAAATACCGCTTTCTTGACAGCGTCCAAATCTTTACCTTTTATAATCTGTATCTCCTGAACATGAACATCCGGTTTTATATCCACAGGTGTTTCGTATGCTCCGTAACCTTCTTCATATTCTTCGAGTATAGGTCCTCTCCATGCTGCCAGATATGACATTGCCATAGTGTAGTCGCCGCCGCTGAAGAGCGATACGAGATAGCCGCTGTTCAGCGTCATATTTTTTTCCGAATAATCTCTTTCCATATCCGGAAGTATTGATGACTCCAGTGCGGCAAGGGAAGCAAACGCCCAGCATGTGCTGTGATTTCCCTGATTTTTTATACTCGACATTCTTCCGTCTGTCCTGTAATCGTATTTACCCGGTATACTTTTTTCGTTGCTTCTTGTATTGATAAACACGGCCTCATTGTTCTGCACATCAAATGTGTATGTATATCCGAGACCTGTTGTGAGTATATCGACAGGAATGTAAATATTTCCGTCAACATTTTCTACCTTTGACGACATGGTTACCACGGCATCATCAATCTCTGCATAGCTGCTGCCGAGAGTTGCCACTATTTTTGTTTCGCCTTTTTCTATAACTGCTTTCTTTTCTCCGTAAAATCTGAATGCGCATTGGAACACATCCGTAAGGCTGTCCGCAGCAATCATCAGCTGACGTTTGCCGTTCATATAGGCACTGCAGTCTTTTTCTGATACTGCCTTTCCGTCTACCTGAATCTTTATCGTCTTGTCATTTATGCTGTCTGCTATTATCTGATTCCACTCATTTTCATCTACAATGTAATCATTTGCCGCTTTTATGTCAAAAGCTCCGCCTATTCCGTTTACATTTATAAAAAGAAGCACCATTATAAGCGCAATAAGCGCAACATAGATTTTTGCTCTGTTTCTCATAAATCTTTCTCCATGTTATTGTTGTTTTGGTGGTTTTGGTCCAAGGAACTGATACAGATATGTCTTTAGCATACCATTATATATCTTTCTGTTCTTATCTGCCTTTCTGCCAATATATTTTTCCGTATCTTCATAGGATGTAATAATGTATGCTGACCATGAATCCAGTTTTTTGAAGCTTTCGCCAAAATCTTTATATATGGAAGGAAGCGTTTCCTTATCTTCAAGCCTTTCGCCGTACGGAGGATTTGTTATGATAAAGCCGTACTTTTTACTGTGGCTGAGCTGTGATACGGGTCTTTCCTGAAAATGTATAAGCTTATCCACGCCTGCATTTTTCGCATTTATCATGGCGATTTTTGCCATTTTAGGGTCTATGTCATAGCCCTGTATATCCGTGACGATGTCAGTGTTGCAGATATCATCAGCCTCATTTATCGCCTCGTACCAGTTCTTTTTGCTGATAAGGTTTGTAAATCCTTCAGAAATAAATTCTCTGTTCATACCCGGTGCCATATTTGCCGCTATCATTGCCGCTTCTATTGCTATGGTTCCGCTTCCGCAAAACGGGTCTACCAGTATTCTGTCCTTATGCCATGGCGTAAGCAGTATTATCGCAGCTGCCAGTGTCTCTGAAATCGGTGCTTTTCCTGCCACAGGTCTGTATCCTCTCTTATGAAGGGAATCTCCCGAGGTATCTATTGCGATCGTTACTTCATCTTTTATAATGGTTACACGAATGGGATATTTTGCACCGTTCTCAGAAAACCATGTTACCTTATACTTTTCCTTAAGTTTTTCTACTATTGCTTTTTTTACAATAGACTGAATATCTGAAGAAGAAAACAGCTTACTGCTGACTGAATTTGCCTTTGTCACAGGAAATTCAGCATTTTCCGGAAGATAATGCTCCCAGTCAAGTGCCTTTGTATTATCAAATAATTCCGTAAATGTAGTCGCTTTGAAGGAGCCTGCCTTTATAAGTATTCTCTCTGCTGAGCGCAGGAATATATTTGCACGGCAAATTGCCTCTGCATCTCCTATAAATGTTACCTTTCCGTCTTCTACCTTGCTTATCTCGTATCCTAAATCTATAATTTCTCTTTTAAGCACTGCCTCTAATCCAAAGTGACACGGTGCTATCAATTCATATGTCTGCATATTGTACCTTGTACCTCAATTTTAGTCTATAATATACTATATTATCCACTAAAACCTCAACTGTCAATGGAATATTCTGTTATATTCAGTTATTCCTCCCACAAGACTTACCGTCCTATATCCTTTTGCCGATAGTTTGTTGGCTGCTATCATGCTCAAATTTCCTCTTTCGCAATAAAATACAATCGTTTTGCTTCTGTCAAATACATTTTCTTTCTGATTCAGCTCCTCAAACGGTATGTTTAAGGCTCCCGGAATATGCCACATATTGTAGCTTTGTCGGGTTCTCAAATCTATAATTAAATGTCCTCTATCTCCAATCACTTTATTCATATCTCTTGCTGAAATTGTCCTAAATGCCATAGTGCACCTCCGTTCAAAGCATTTCTATTTTTCTATATTTATAATACTATGTAACATTATATTCCGCCAAATTGTGAATGCCACATCTATATAACACTTATATTTAATATTCAGACCCTGCACTTCATATCGGGTCATAAACTGATACAGGCAGGAGTTTTATCTCCTGCCCATATGCTTACATCAATTCTCAATACTTTAACTTATATGCACTTATTAGTAAGCCTTATCCGTGCAATCTGATGAGTTATTTTTTGAGCTGTTCTGTGCCTTGTTTGTTGACTTATTAGTTGAATTGCTTGAGTTTGTAGAGTTACTTGCGTTTGTTGCATTTGTTGAGTTTGTAGAATTGCTTGAGTTGCTTGAATTTGTTGAATTTCTTGCCATTTTAAATACCACCTTTTCTTTATTCCCCAATATAAATTTTGAGGTCATATAGTATTATCTTTCTACGTACTGGTTTTTATACAAAAAAACTCAAAAAAAATATTTTTTTTGCTTGCATTAATCGACAAAATATGATATATTGACAATGTGAGATGGAGGTACCCCTTACATAGCCTTCATTTCACGTTATAACCCCTTATTAATTATTTATACTCCCCTCATCGAAGTAGCGCCGGTAGCTCCGGCGCTATTTTACTGTCCATTTTTACTTCCGATTTTAAAATCATGCCCTTTACTGCTTTATTATAGGTAATTTATTATGGGTGTTCTGTTTTAAATCATAAAAAAAGAAACATCTGAATATTCAGGTGTTTCTTAATGTACGTTAGAGGATTCGAACCCCCGACCTTCTGGTCCGTAGCCAGACGCTCTATCCAGCTGAGCTAAACGTACTCATTTGCAGTTGACTCAAGTCTTCGTATAAATAAAATGCCGGCGACCGGGGTCGAACCGGTACGGGAGTATAAGTCCCGCAGGATTTTAAGTCCTGTGCGTCTGCCAATTCCGCCACGCCGGCATTAATGGGACCAATAGGGCTCGAACCTATGACCCTCTGCTTGTAAGGCAGATGCTCTCC
>CAMEJP010000074.1 GCA_945920185.1 uncultured Eubacterium sp.
TGTTCCGGTTCCGGTATCTTCTGTACTTTGAGCAGTGTTTTCGCCTTTGCGCTCTTTTTCTGCCGCATCAGAAGTTTCTCCACCATCCGAAGAGTCTTCACATTTTTCAAGCCATATCTTTGTAAAGTCTGCTATCGCGTCTTCTGCCAGTGCCTGATTTGCTCCTGATGTGCCTTCAATCAGTACCACTGTGAAGCCGTACAGGAAGTAATCGTATGCAGAAGGGGATTTATCCTCTTTATCCTTCTCTTTAATCTCCGAATGGCTGTTCTTATCGGAAGTATTCTGGCTGTCGGAAGACTCTGATTTATTATCAGTCTTATTACCCTCTTTATCCTTGTTATCTGCACCATTATTTGGTTTGGTATCTTTGTCTTCTGTGCCATTTTCGTTGCCGGATGTTGAATTGCCGTTATCATCCGTGACATTACCGTTATCGTTGCCTGTGTTATCTTCCGGATTTTCAGGCTCCTTTTCTACTGTTTTAAGTTCTTTGTGAATGTCGGTTTCTGATATCTTGTTATTGTTGCCGTCGTAAACTGCGGACATCACAAGTACGTCGCCCTGCTTTACTGCCGTGAGGCGGTTTTCCTGATTGTATTCGTATGTTGTTACCGTGCCATCGTCTTTTGTTATCAGATTGCCGTTTGCGTCATATTCATACTCTGTCGCGCCTGTAAGGCTGCTTTCCTTTCTGATGAGCTGATTTGCGCTGTTGTAGGTATAGCTTATGACTTCGGTACTATCTTCGCTTTCTTTCGTAAGCCTTATTCTGTTTCCGAGTCTGTCGTATTCATAGACTTCTTTACTGTAACCGTCTTCTGTCTTTTGGGTGCAGCAAACAAGCTGTCCAAGCTTGTCATATTCGTAGACAGTTTCGTATTCTTTGCCTTCTTCGGTTTTCTTTTCTGACACTATGTTTCCCATGGTGTCGTACCCATATTTATACTCTGACTGAATATTACCTTTATCGTCAAGGTTTGTAATTGAGGTTATATTTCCTCGCCTGTTGTATTCGTATATGGTTACGGTACCGTTTGGCTTTGTGCATTTGTAAAGCCTTCCGTCACTGTTGTAACCGTAGGTGGTTTTGCTGCCGTTTTCAGTTACACTTAACAGTCTTCCGGCAGCGTCGTAGGTCTTTTCTGCCCTTGTGCCGTCCGGGTATATGACTGCTGTTATGTTGCTGTTATCATCATACTCATAGCTTACTTTTTTGCCGTCTGAATCTGTAACAGAGAGGAGTCTTCCGAGTCTGTCATAGGTGTAGGAGGTATCGCCTGTGGCATCTGTCATTGTCTTACATTCGCCGTATTCGTTGTAGGTATATGTTACCTTTGTTCCGTCAGCGTACTGCTTTTCGATAAGATTGTTGAGCTTATCGTAATCGTAGCTTATGGTTGTTTTATCAGGCTTTGTGAGGGCAATGAGATTGTTAGCCATATCATACGCATAAAGTGTCTGTCTGCCCCCTGCTTCTTTGATACTCAGTACATTTCCCATTGTGTCATAGGTGTACTCTGTACAGTTTCCCTGTGTGTCTGTAACTTTTGTGAGGTTATTTACAGCATCATATGTGTAAGTGGTTACGGCACCGTATGCACCTGTTACCTTTACAAGGTTGTTGTTTAAATCATATTCGTATGCGCTCTTTGAATTTGGCGTTTCTTCAAGAATTACGTTGCCTGCGGCGTCGTAGGCATAGCTGTGCCATTCTCCGTCTGTTGTCTCGGTTTTTGTTATATTTCCGTTGTTATCATAGGTGTAACGTGTTGTTTCTCCGTTTTCTTTTGACAGTTTCGTAAGCCTGTCTAAAATGTCGTATTCCAAGGTGCTTTTTATGCCAGACTCGTCTGTTATGCCTGTCACATTTCCGTTATTGTCGTAATCGTAGCTTACCTTGGCTTTAGCTTTTTGGATTTTGGTGATATTGCCTGCGTTGTCATAGGTGTAGTCTGTACTTATGCCTTCAGGGTCCGTCATCTTTATGAGCCGCTTTAGCTTATCATAGGTGTAGGTGGTGGTGCGTTCTTTACCTATGGTCTTTTGGATAAGCATTCCTGTACTGTCATATTCGTATATGCCTTTTGTGCCTGCTGCATTCGTTATACATATGAGATTTGACAGTGCATCGTACTCGTATGTCTGTGTGCGGTTTAAGTTGTCGGTTTCTTTTATAAGGTTTCCGGCATCGTCATATGTGTAGTTCTTTGTATATCCGTTTGGCATAACCGCAACCGTCATACGTCCCAGACTGTCGTATTCGTATGTATACACTGCGCCGTCAGGCTTCGTGGTCTTTGTAAGACGGCTGTTCAAATCGTATTCGTAACTGTATACGTTTCCTTCCGGGTCTGTGAGCGTAGTTACATTTCCGTCACTGTCGTATGTATACTTTGTCAGTGCGCCTCTTGGAGAAATGATTTTTTCAAGCTGTGACATACTGTCATATACATACTCTGTCACATAACCGTTTCCGTCTTTTTCTTTAGTCACATTTCCAAGCGTGTCATACTGATATTGGTTTGAAATGTCTGCACGGCTTATCTTTATAAGTCTGTCTGCCTCATCATAGGTGTAATGTGTAGTCACTCTGTTTCCGTCAGTAAAAGCAGTCTGTCTGTTAAGGGCGTCATATTCATAAAGCGTCTCTACACCGTTTTCATCCGTCTGCGAAATTATATTTCCTCGTCTGTCATACTCATACAGTGTTTCGACACCAAGAGGATTTGTAACCTTTATCAGTCTGTTTATGCTGTCGTATTCATATATGTACTCTGCCCCTGCACTTACTATCTTTGTCACATTTCCTGCCGGATCATAGGTGTATTCTTCGGTCTTAAGGAGCGGATTTTCGATTTTTGTCACTCTGTTCAGAGCATCATAACTGTAAGTTGTAATGCTGCCGTTTAAGGCTTTTTTTGCTATGACGTTTCCGAATACGTCATATTCGTAATGTTCGCTTTTTCCGAGTGCATTTGTGACTTTTGTTACATTTCCTGCATTGTCATAAGTGTAGCTTATCTTTCCGCATGCGTTGTCATATATTTCTGACACGTTTCCTGAAAGGTTGTACTCGTAGCCTGTCTTTTTCCCTGCAGCATTAATCTTTGACACAAGCCTGTTCATGGCGTCATACTCATATGTTGTCGCCTGTCCGTCAGGCGTGACTGTTTTTATGAGATTTCCGAGACTGTCATACTCGTAGGTATATGTGTTTCCTGCGGCGTCTGTGACTGAGGTCATATTGCTTCTGTCGTAAGTATAGCTTGTCACATTTCCCATAGGGTCAGTGACAGTCTTAAGTCTTCCTCGAGGATCATATGTGTAGTTTGTTATGTTTCCCAGTGCATTTTTGCAGGAAATAAGGTTGTGTGAAGCATCATAATTGTAGTATGACGTATTTCCTTCCTCGTCTGTGTAGGTGATAACATTTCCTTCTGTATCGTATGTGTAGCGCACTGTATTTGTGTATGCGTCGGTTATGCTTATTATTCTTCCTGCACTGTCATATGTATAGCTTTCCGTATGACCGAGAGCGTCTGTCAGACTTGTAAGATTGCTGTTTTTGTCATATGTATAGCTCTTTACCTCTCCTAAAGGATTGATTTCCTTTAACACATTTCCGTTATCATCATACTCGTAGACATACCTTCTGTCTCCTTCGGTGTAAGCTGTCATATTTCCGACAGTATCATATTCATAGGTATAACTTATGCCACCTTCACTTACATAGCCGATAAGTCTTGAAGATGAATAGCTATACAGCTTTGTACTTTTGTCAGGATTAATTACTTTTACCATACGTCCCGTGAGGTCATACTCGTAGTGTGTTTCCTCGCCAAGCTCATTTACGGCAAGTATCGGCTGGTCTGAATTATCGTCATAGGAAAATGTTATGGTCTTTCCTTTGCTGTTTTGGGTACTTACGATTCTGCCCCTGTCGTCATATGTATATCGGGTTTTGCTTTCACCTTTCTTTTCGATTATGATGCGTCCCTTGCAGTCATATGTATACTCTGTCACATAGCCGCATTCGTCTGTTTCTTTTATCTTGTTTCCGCAGCTGTCATACTCGTAACTTATTTTATTTCCTTCGCTGTCGGATACTTCCGTTATGTTTCTTGCGCCGTCATATTTTACGTCTTTTCTGTAACCGAGTGTATCTGTCTGTGAAATGATATTTCCGATTTTATTAAGTGTGTACCCTGTATATCCGCCGTCTGACGACCACTGTCCTATCACATTTCCACAGGCATCATACATAATTCTTGATACATTTCCTAAAGCGTCCGTTACTGTTATAAGCCTGTTCATGGTATCATAAGAAAAGCTGCACTTTCCACCCAGCCTGTCTGTATACTCTGTGATTACGGCTCCTACATATGTGTATTTTGTGCTTGTGCCGTCTGCATAGATTATCTCTGTATTTCTTGAGTATTCGTCGTATTTGTATGCGGTTACGTTTCCTTCTTTGTCAGTCTTTTGTGTTATATTGCCGAAAATATCTCTTTCGTAGGTCACAAATGTGCCGTCAAAGTCGGTTTCTTTTATAAGCTGCCCTGCTTCGTTGTATTTGAAGTCTTTGCTTCTTCCGTCGCCTCTTGTAAGCGAAATGAGGTTTCCATCGTCATTGTAAGCGTAAACATATCTGTCGTCTTCTATAAGGCGGTCTTTTTCGTCGTATCGGAAAGTTTCCGACGTACCGTCGTCATACTCTATGGCGACAGTGTTATATCTGTCGTCATAGCGGTAAACGGTTCTGTTGCCGCAGGCATCGACCGCCTGTGTCACATTGTCCGAATAAAAGAGGTATGAGGTATATCCGCCTGCATCCTTTTGAGAGATAACTCTTCCGTATTCGTCGTATGTGTTAAGGACTGCCCTTATGCCTTCTTGGTCATACCATGCACTCATGCGATGATTTTCGTCATACTCATATCTTACCACACTACCGCAGGCGTCAGTATAGGATATAAGGTTTCCGGCGGTATCATATTCGTAGCTTAAAATTGCCCCGTTAGGAAGTGTTACGGCTGATATCCTTCCGAAGCTGTCGCTGCTTATTCCGTAGCTTATTCCCGTCGGTGATATT
>CAMEJP010000075.1 GCA_945920185.1 uncultured Eubacterium sp.
GTTTTTCGGTGTTTGTATCGATTATCTGCTGAAGCTTTTCTTTCTCGGCTTCGGTTAAGTTGCCGTCCCTTTCTTCAAGCGTTTTCTTTGCCTGCTCTACAAGTTTTTCAAGTTCTTTCTTGTCATCGCTTGTTGCTTCTTCTTTTGCCGGGCTTTCCGTGTCGGCATCTTCCGCAGCCTTTATCTCTTCTTCGGTTTTTTCGATTTCTTCAAGTTTTTCCTTAGCATCATCCAGTACATTCTGAAGATTCTGCTTGTCTTCGTCCGTCAGGTTTTCATCATTATTTTCCAAAATATCGTTGATTTTATCTATAATATCAGTAATATCGTCCTTATTATCAGAATTTATATCTGACAAATCCGGCAAATTGTCAAGGTCTTCCTGAACCTGTTGCTTGGTATCTTCAATATACTGTATTCTCGCAAGTTTCTCTCTTGCAGACGTAATTATATCATCAATCAATGTTGCCTGTGCTTCATTGAAATTGTTACTATTCTGCTCTTTCACTTCCAAAGCCTTATTCAAAACTGCTGTTATGGCATCTTTATCCGCAGCCTTAACATTTTCAAGACTTGGCAGACTGTTGTTGGCAGTTTCAACAGAAGTCACTTTAGCGGATACTGTTGATATTCTTGTAAGTTTCTCAGATGAAGTTTCAATCAAAGCACTAAGTTCTGATTTTTCTTCTTCGGTTAAATTACCGCTATAATCGTCCATTATGGTTTCTGCATCTATTATGATATTCTGAAGAGTTTTCTTGTTATCCAAATTTACCGTTTCAACCGAAGGTACTCCGTCACTGTCTGACTTTACATCTTCAATAAGTTTTGCAGTTTCCTCAATTCTTTCAAGCTTAACCTTCGTGAAATCTCTTATTGTCTTAAGTTTGCTCTGTTGCTCCTCTGTGAGATTTGATGAGTAATCCGTAAGCAGGTCATTAGCATCTGAATTAACTGCCTCTATGCTTTCTTTGTCGGATGATTTTGAATTGCTGTATGACGGAAGCAGTTCATTGTTTGAAATCACATCACTGACTGAATCTTCTATATACTCAATTCTGTTCTCTTTTTCCTGTGCTGCCGTGACAATGTCTTTAATCGCATTTTTCTGTTCCTCTGTCAAATTATTTTTATAATTTGTAAGAGCATTTGATGACTGTGTCAAAAGATTTTCTACATTTTCTTTATCAGTTGTCTTAACCGTTGCTTTATCCGGAATGTTTTCAGCGGCAGTTATAATACTGCTGACAGCTTCATCAACTTCTTCTATTTTTTCTATCCTGTTGTCGGCCTTATCAACAATATCATTCATTGCAGTCTTTTGTGCTTCAGTGAGGTTATTGATATTTTCTGAAAGCACACTCTGTGCCTGTTCCAGAAGGGATGTCAAATCATCTTTGCTGTCATTAGTAACATTATCCACTGTTATTTCTTTCAACAGATCGTTTGCTGCCTGCACTGCTGACAGTTTGTCTTCAAGTGCTGTAATATCATTAAGAATTTCCTGCTTATCGGTCACAATGGTATTAAGCCCCGTGATTCTGTCTTCACTTAAATATTCCGAATTATTGTCCAATATATCTTTTGACTTTTCTATTATGTATGTTACCGTATCTTTATTATCTGATGTAATATTTTCTACCGCATCAATTTCGCTGTTAGCGGAAATAATCTGCTGATACAGTATTTCCAAGTCCTTTGTACCCGGAACAGACATAGTCTTCTGATTGCCGCACACGGCACATGTGCTTGTCTTTGTTCCATCCGCTGTTGTCGTAGCATCATAATTATAAATATATTCGCCGTAACTGTGATTTTCCGTCCACACTGCGTACAGTACCGTCGCACTGTTTACGGTTATCTCATCATAATACGTTCCGTTTCCGGTACTCAAAGTATTCCAACCTTCAAATATATGACACTGCTTTATCGGTGTTTCAAAATTACTGCATACGGCACCTTTTAATACCGTTATCTGATTACCGCCTTCAAGGCTGCCTCCCATAGTGTTAAATGTCAGTGTATAATAATCTATATACTGAGTCACCGGGGCATCAGACACCGTAAGAGTTTTTCCCGTATCATTACCATTGACCCATATACTGTATGTTCCGCTAGGCACGGACACATCATTGTCATATTTTCCGTATGCATCATTGCAAAGTTCGACAGATGCATCACTCCACACACTTCCGTCTTTTCTTACGACTACGGTTGCCTTGCAGGCAGGCACCCATTGAGCATATAATACCGCATCTCCTGATATTGTATAAGAATCTCCTGCCTTATATCTGGTTCCCGTACCTTCCTTTACCGTATCCCATCCGAGAAACGCATATCCTGTCCATGAATCAGAAGGAAGAACTATTACGGCACCTTCCTTGTTAAGAATGTCTGCAAACAGTGTGTATGTATTTGCAAATTTAATTGTTTTAAGTGTCTCTCCTTCCACTGTGCTAATCGGCCAATAAACGGAATATGTCAATATTCTGGTCTTCAGCACACCGTTTTTATCCTTAATATAGAAAGATATTGTATGGCTGCTTCCATCTTCCCAATCAAGACCGGAAACATCCAATGTTACATTTTCAAAACAACCGTTACCATTGCTTCCTGCCGTATCCGTCAAATCAAATTTACTGAATGTGCTTGAACCATCTATTGCATAATATAATTCCTGCACTTTTCCTGACTGATAATAATACGGTGCATTTATAAGCAGCTGCGCATTAGCTCTGTCAGCGGTTACAGTACAGTCTCCCAGTTCCAAAACCGAATCTACCTTAAATTCACAGGACTTTGTAACAGTCTGCCCTGCTGCAATGGTATACTGCCATGAAAATGCAAGTCCGCTGTCTCCCGTATAACTTGTGCTTGAACCATTGGTAAACATATTTGAATATGCACTGCTGTAACCTCCTACCCATGTGGTTGAAAAGTCACCTGTCAGTTTAAACTGAGCTCCATATGTAGAACTCGATGTGTTTGTATCTGTCATCTTAATTTCAGTACTGCTTTTAACAACCTGCGCACTGTCATTATTTCCAACCTGTGTATCAGCCGATGAACCAATCTTTACCGTAGTTGAATAACTGTTATTGTTCTGTGCGATATAATCCACCCTTACTGCTCTTCCGTTTTCAACCATGGAAAGTTTAATCTGGATATCAACGCCATTTACACTTACCACATCACCATTTGCATAACCTGAAATGTCTGTTTTGCTGTTACTTCCTATCTGTACGGCAGTCACATATCCGGCATTACTGAATGTTGTTCTTATAATCTGGTCATTATACTTGCCTTCAATATTAAAGCATTTGCCACTAAGCGATGTACTGTATTTCATAAATTCTGAAGTCTCGGTAGTTTCTACCGTTTCATCCTTTGTGAGTGCGTAGACACTGTAATTACAGCATAATATAAGAGTAGATATCAAAAATAAAGTAATCAGTATTTTTCCGACTTTATGTCTGCTCATAAGTATCACCTGTACAATCCTTTCATCCTTGTCACATTACTGTAAAACCATATTGTTCTATATATTATAACAATTAGAAGTGGACAAATGAGGGACAAAATTATAAATTTATACAAAAAGAAAAGAAATCTTTCGAGATTTCCTTTCTTTTACCAACACAATGTTATTTAATGTTTTATCACTTGACAATGGATATTGCATTTACATTTAACTTTTCCGGCTACACATTTTCGCCTCTTCTATAAAAATCTCCTGGCTGTTTATCTTTTCCTGTATCTGAGGCTCTGAATTTTCGCACTCTGCAAGCTTTCCAAGTTCTGATACCTTTACATACGAGCCGTCTTCAATCTGTTCACGTGCTTTGACATTATCACTCAGCATAACATTAAATATATGTTTAATTCTGTCTTTAATAGTGCCGTCGAGAATTTCAACCGCCACCTCTACACGCCTTAGCGTACTTCTTGTCATAAAATCGGCCGAGCTTATATATATCTTGCTGTCTTCACCTGCCCCGAATATATATATGCGTGCGTGTTCAAGATACCGTCCCACAATGCTTATCACCCTGATATTGTCAGTCATACCGGGCTGCCTGCTTCTTAAGCAGTTGATGCCTCTGATTATCATGTCTATCTTTACGCCTGCCTGAGAAGCTCTTATAAGAGCTTCCATAATATCTTTGTCGGTCAGTGCATTTATCTTTATTCCTATATATGCCGGCTGACCGTTTCTTGCTTTATTGGCTTCATTTTCTATATGTTCGATAACCTTATTCTGAAAATAGGCCGGTGCAACCATAAGATTATCCGCATATTCAACCTTTTCTCCGATAGAAAGCGATGTAAATACACCGTTAATCTGTTTTCCGATATTGTAATTGGCAGTAATCAACGATAAGTCTGTATACAGCTTTGCCGTCTTTTCATTGTAATTTCCCGTACCAATCTGAGATATAAATTCTATACCGTTGTCAGTTTTTCTTGTAATCAGACAGAGTTTTGAATGAACTTTTAAATTTTCAAATCCGTATATGACATGGCATCCCGCCTCCTCAAGACGTTTTGACCACTCAATATTATTTTCCTCGTCAAATCTTGCTTTCAGCTCAACCAGCACATCTACCTGTTTTCCGTTCTCGCATGCCTCTATAAGTGCCTCAGCAATCTTGCTGTGCTTTGCCAGACGGTACAAAGTCATCTTGATGGAAACAACACTCTCATCTCGTGCAGCTTCATAAAGCATATTAGTAAAAGGTTTTATACTCTCGTAAGGGAAAAACAAAAGTGCGTCCTGCTTTTCAATCTGAGGTATAATCGGTTCTTTATCATTTAGCATAGAGGATGCCTGCGGAATATATTTATTATACAAAAGT
>CAMEJP010000076.1 GCA_945920185.1 uncultured Eubacterium sp.
GTTCTCATTTACAAGGAAAATTTCGGTAGGCATAAATGAACAGTACTTTTCAATGACCTCGCGGGCACGGTATTCGTTAGAAAATTCATAGCTTTCCTCGTTGAGATAGAGTGTAATCTCTGTTCCTCGTGTAGTCTTTGTACCCTCTGACATATCGAACTCTGTTCCGCCGTCGCACTCCCAGTGTACAGGCTTTTCGCCGTTCTTGTAAGAAAGTGTGTCGATAGTTACCTTATCAGCAACCATAAATGCAGAGTAAAAACCAAGACCAAAATGACCGATAATCTGATCTTCGCTTGTTTTATCCTTATATTTTTCGATAAAGTCGGTGGCACCTGAAAAAGCTATCTGATTAATATATTCATTTACCTCGTCAAATGTCATACCAAGACCGGTATCGGTAAATTTGATGGTTTTGTTCTCCTGATTTACGCTAACCGTAATCTTCCATTCATTGTCATCAGGCAGCTCATATTCACCCATGATGTCAAGCTTTTTTAACTTAGTGATGGCGTCGCAGCCGTTGGAGATGAGCTCTCTGAAAAAAATGTCATGGTCAGAGTAGAGCCACTTTTTAATAATAGGAAAAATGTTTGTACTGTTAATAGATAAATTTCCGTGCGTATTTGCCATAATAATATCCTCCATTTCTTTCAAACCGTAAGGTATAAACTTAAAAATACATAATGTAAAGCACAATTCTGCGCTTAATATATAATTATATACGCCATTTTTCAAAAGTCAAGAAAAAATTAGCACTCATTTTAAAAGAGTGCTAACAAGATGAGAACATTATATTATTTCATAGTCGATGGAAGACTTTGTAAGAAAGTCGCAGACGTATTTATCCCATAAATTTTGTGAAGTTTTATCTAGGGAAAATACATTTGATGAAGTACCTGTAGTTATGCTTATGGTGCTTCCGTTATATTTTATGTTTGCAAAAAAACTGTCACATAAGGGGTCAGCACCTATATCTGAGGTGAGAGATGGAGCTGCCATAAAGACAAGTTTAAAACCCAGAGGAAGTTTTTTTCCTTTAATAATGTCAAAAAATATTGGGCGAAGCTGTCCCCAACGGGCATATTTTTCTACATTCTTTTTTTCGTCCTCAGAATAATAGTCCATATTGGTTCTGCCGCTTATGCTGAAAGTTGAAAATGTGGTTACCGTGCCTTCGACAAAGAGATAATCATCATATACATCTTCAACAAACAGGCGCGTTGTGTAATTCTTTATGTCTTTGATATTTATAAGAAGCATTGCTAATCCTTTGATGTGTGAGTTGATAGTGTAAAATACTAAATATATAATACTGATAACAGAAGGAAAATTCAAGGGCAAAATGCCGTAATGTATTGACTTTTGTGCAAAAAAATAGTAAAATCTAGAAAAATGTATTAGGTTAAGGTGAAGATATGAGCAGAGTGTGCAAGGTTTGCGGAACAAGACTGAATGATGACGACAATTACTGCGTTATCTGTGACAAGTATGTTGATGCTATTGATGAAACGGAGAGAGGGATTGACAAAGACGATAAGTCAGCATTTGCCGTTTACAACAAAAGTGTTAATGTTATGGTTGAGAAAAAGGGCAATGCAAAGGTAATTGTGTTTGCTGTAATTGGTTTACTTATAGTACTTACAACGGTACTGTATTTTGTGACGTACCCGTCACGAAGCTATGGGAAAATAGTGGAAAAGTACTATCACAGTATGTTTGAAGGCATCGAAAAGGACTATAAGGAGGCTCTCCTTGATGAGTATCTGTCTTCTAATGGGGATAAAGCAGAGATGCGTTTCATTGCTTATAGCACCCTTAATGTGGATGGATGTGATTTCAAATACGAGATTGACAAGGCAACTAAATTGTCAAAAGATGATAAGGAAGAACTTGTCAGGGATATTAAAGACTGTACGGGTGCAGACGTTGATGTCAGTCAGGCATTTAAAGTAAATGTTACCATAGAAGTGCAGAATAGTATTGATACTACCACGGGAAATGAAACCATATGGGTAGTTAAGATATCGGGAAAGAATTATATTTTCCCGAATCAGGAGTAAGTTTTTGCGAACAAGGTTTTAAAAGTGTTATGGAAGAATATGTAAATGCTGCAAGAGAATTGATAGAATGTATAAAGAGTACAACTTCGGCACCTTTGGCATGCGGGTATTTTAAAGAGTACTTCAGGCAGAAGGGTTTTAGAAAGCTTGACTGCGATAAAGAATTTGGAAGACTTCAGCCGGGAAAATACTATACTGATTTGTACGGTAATACCGTAGTTGCTTTTACTATACCTGAAAATATAACAAGAGAACTGAGAATAGTGTCAGCACATACGGACAGCCCTGCACTGTGTATAAAGCCTGTTCCGGAGATAAAAAGTGAAGATGCGGTAAAGTTTAATGTTGAGGTGTACGGAGGACCGATACTGAACACATGGCTTGACCGTCCGCTTGGAATATCGGGAAGGGTTGCCTTAAGAAGCAATATCCCCGGACAGTTTAATGAACGACTGGTGGATTTTAAAAAGCCTATGCTTACCATCCCTAATCTGGCTATTCATATGAACAGGGATGTCAACAAGGGAATGGAACTTAACCGACAGACAGATATGTTGCCGATTGCGGCTATTTTTGGTGATATAAGCCTTAATAAGATGCTTGCACAGGAGCTTGATGTTGAGGAACAGGAAATACTTGATTATGATTTATATATTTATAATTGTGAAGACGGATGCCTGTTGGGACAATTTGAGGATATGATTTCAGCACCGCGTCTTGATAATATAACATCTTCATACGCAGCAGCGAAGGCTGTGACTGAGACTTATGGAAATACAGGAATAAATATGACGGTGCTGTTTGATAATGAGGAGATAGGAAGCAGAACAAAGCAGGGCGCAGGTTCAAATGCGGTTGAATATCTGCTTAGAAGAATATACGGAAGTATCGGTATTGACAATGTGGAACTTGCTGTTTCATCAGGGAAAATGCTCTCTGTTGACGTGGCTCACGCAGCACATCCAAATCATGGTGAAAAAGGTGATGTGACCAACAAGGTAGCACTTGGCAGGGGCGTGGTTATCAAAAAATCATGTTCTCAGGGATATGCAACAGATTGCCGAATGGCAGCCTATGTAAAGGAATTATGTGAAAGTGCCCTTATACCGTGCCAGATGTATGTGAACAGGTCTGACATACAGGGCGGTTCTACGCTTGGCTCGATAATGTCATCAATGCTTCCGATGTATACTGCAGATATTGGAGTTCCGGTGTTGGCAATGCACTCTGCGAGGGAAACGATGGGAACAAGAGATCAGCTGTATCTTGAAAAGCTGCTCAGACGTTTTTTTGAGTAGAAAAAGGATGTGATATGTAATGTATTACTCAGTAATGAATAATTTGTCTGAAAGATTTGATAAGCTTGCCAGGAAGTTTCCTATGGATGCTTCCGACAAGTATACGTTTATGAAGTGGCAGGAAGAAGCCAGACGTAAACTCAGAGATATTATAAAACTTGACAATATGGAAAAGTGTCAGCTGGAGCCAAAGCTTATTGAGGAATGTGAGGCAGGAGAGGGGATAGTGCGCCAGAAGATTCTTGTAAGCGTTGAAAAGGATGTGTATATGCCTATGTATATACTGATTCCGGACGGATGCAGGAATAATAAGAATGCACGTGTTATGATAGCCATGTCAGGCCATCTCGGAGGCGGAATGGCTGCAGTTGTAGGAATGCGTGACAATGAACTTGTTAAAGGAGCCATTGAAAAATTTAATTATGATTACGGCATTCAACTGGCAAAGCAGGGAATAGTCGCAGTATGCCCTGAGACAAGAGGGTTTGGAGAGAGAAGAGAAGCTGCAAAGCAGACCCCTGAAGCCATACTTGAATGCAGCTGTTATCATATATCACATATGGCGTATTCTCTCGGACTTACCCTTATGGGTATGCAGGTATTTGACGTGATGCGTGTTGTGGATTATGTAATTGAACGTGATGAGTGGAACGTTAACAACCTCGGAATATTGGGATTTTCAGGCGGAGGACTTCAGGCACTT
>CAMEJP010000077.1 GCA_945920185.1 uncultured Eubacterium sp.
GTACAGGCATTCCTGAGGATATGATTAAAAAGGCTATCTCTCTCGGGGTTGCCAAGATAAACGTAAATACAGAGTGTCAGCTTTCATTTGCTGCTGCGACAAGAAAATACATTGAAGAAGGCAAAGATTTGCAGGGCAAGGGCTTTGACCCAAGAAAGCTACTGGCTCCGGGCTTTGAAGCCATAAAGCAGACCGTCAAAGAAAAAATGGAGCTTTTCGGTTCCGTAGGCAAGGCTTAAATAAAAGAGCGTAATATTTACTCTTAGGAATGCGAGGAAACTATGACAGATAAAGACATAGAAAATATGAGTGAAGAGATAACAGAAAGTGATGATATTCTTGAACTTGTGGATGTGAATGAGGAAGACATCTCCACAAATGAGTCAGTTTCTGACAATAATAACGGCAAAAAACCGAATAAGAAGTTTACCCCGGGCGATATTATACGCTATGTGGTAATAGCTGTCGCTCTGGCTGTATTTGTATTCGCAGCATGCAAGCTCATATCAATATTTGTCAATTACTCAAAGGGCGACAAGGAATACCGCAAGGTAGAGGAAGAAGTATTCAAAAAAAACGAGGCAACTACGCCTACGGTGCTTTTGGAACAGAATGTTCTTGAAAATGTCGAAAAAGACAACGGAGAATACAAATTCCTTGCCTATGACCACGCTGCCCTAAAGGCTATAAGCGAAAACGCTCAGGGATATCTTGATATTCCTGCCATTGACCTTACCGTTCCCATTGTTCAGACAAGCAATAACTATTACTACATCGAACACGCCATAACCGGTGCTTACCATTCATACGGATGTCCGTTCATAGATTGCAAACAGACAGGCGGTATTTTTGCAAGAAACCCTATCATATACGGTCACTCTATGAAAAACGGTGCAATGTTTGGTATGCTGACCAAGTATCTCACTCCTTCATTTTATAAGGAAAAGGGTAATCAGTATATGTATCTGTACTGCGAGAAGGGTGTGTATATATACGAGATTTTCTCAATATATATAACAAACGCTTACGATGACTCAACCTATGTATTTGAATATGAAAATGATGAAGCTTACGCCAATTATGTATTAAATGCCAAGAGCCGTTCTTACTTTAACACAGGTGTTGAGGTCACAGGTTCAGAAAAAATCATCACTTTGTCTACCTGCTATGACGACAAGGAAGCACGCCTTATCGTACACGCAAAAAGGCTTGAGTAGGCACTGAAGCATACGGATATTTTGCATCAGTCATTATGACAGACACAATCAAACACCCACAGGAATTTCCTGTGGGTGTTATATATATGATACATACTATGCGTCATATCGCTTTATAAGTCCTATACCAAGAGGCAGAGGGCCTGTGTGAACTCCTATTGCCGCTCCTATCTGGTATATGTCGATATCATTTATCTTCAAAAATTCTCCGTCCGCCTTAAGGAAATTTTCTTTAAATTCCTCAGCTTCCTTTAAGTCATATCCGTAGCCTATGCAAAACTCATAATCGGCAGGATTTTCTCCGCTATCAGTAAAATACTTTTTTGTAGCGTCTATGACCATCTGCAGTGACTTTTTTCTGTTCCTTGTAATACCGCCCGGGAATATTTCACCCTCCTTAAGAATTATAAGAGGCTTAATACCGATAACTGCTACAGCCGAAATAAGTACCTTTCCTATTCTTCCGCCCTTTTTCAGATAATCAACGCCTCCTACGGTAAATATAATACGTCCTGTAGTCTTTATTCTCGCGATGTTTGAAAGGGTATCTTCAAAGGAAAGTCCGTTATCGCGCATACGCACTACTTCTTTTACGAGTATGCCCTGAAGCACTGTATTCACTATGGAATCCACAACCTCAATCTTAACATTCGGATATTCCTCTTTCACAATCGTTGCGGCATTGCATGCTGAATTATATGAGCCCGAAAATTTTGTTGTTATACAGATACATATGATGTCCTTACCTTCTTTTGCATACTCGGTAAATACATCCGCATAATCCTGAACTGAAGGAAGCGAAGACTTTGGAAAAAGCTTCTTATCCGCCATAAGTCTTTCATAAAACTCCCTTATATCTAAAGCATATTTTTCTTTTTGGTAATTCTCTCCGTCAAATGTAACGTACAGTGGGACCATACGCACGCCCATGGCATCAATCATATCAAGCGGCAAATCGCATGAACTGTCTGTAACAATCTGGTAACTCATAAGTACAACTCCTATCTTGGATATATATATCTTTCTTCAGTAAAATCTGACAATACTTCGTTTTTATATTTGTTGGCATAATATTTAGCCACCAAAAGATTATGGTCACAGTAATTTCCGCATTCCCTTGCTGACACGCCCGGAATATCACCTTCAAATTCTGCCGCAAAATCCACCATTCCCGACACCAAATCTTTGATGTCAAGAGGCTTTAAATCACCCGCAAGGATTATATAAAAGCCTGTTCTGCATCCCATAGGTCCAAGATATATCACTCTTTCCTTCCATTTTGCGTCATTTCTTAAATATGTCGCAAATAAATGTTCAAGAGTATGGATGGCTCCGGTATCCATAACCGGCTCTACATTAGGGCGCATAACCCTCATATCAAATGTGGTCACAATCTCCTCTCCAACCTTATCCTGTCTTGAAACATAAAGTCCCGGAAGAAGGTCGATATGATTTACCGTAAAGCTCTTAATAGTTTCCATAATGGCTGTTCCTTTCCGTAAAAGCTGCATATGACAATTTCAGCTTTATAATCAATTACGTTTAAAGCATTGTTGTTTTCGACAACTAGACTTTTTATTCGTAATATGTAGTTTTAAATACTATTTATAATATATAATGTTACCACATTACAGTGCATTATGCAAGAACTCTTTTCAAAGTTTCGGAAAATACAAGGTTTTTGACATTATTACGTATTTATACTATAATCAGTATGATATTATAGTTTTGACATTTCAAAAAATTTTAGACTTATATACGGAGCGAAAAAGTGAAGAATTTTCGCTCTGTATACGAAATGAATGTGAGGAAAAATGAAAAATCTGAATAACGCTTATAAGCATTTTAAAACCATCACTACGCACAAATTAACCGTAATGCAGCACTGTTTCCGTCTGGGACTCTACTCGCAGGGACTTTTGCATGATTTGTCCAAATACTCTCCCACTGAATTTGTTCAGGGAATGACATATTATCAGGGTACAAGAAGCCCTAACAACGCAGAGCGTGAAGATAAAGGCTACAGCGAGGCATGGCTGCACCACAAAGGCCGTAACAAACACCATTTTGAATACTGGCTGGATTACTCAAACGACGAAAGCAGGGCTTTGGTATGTGCAAAGATGCCGACAAAATATTTTCTCGAAATGTTTTGTGACAGGGTGGCTGCCAGTAAAATATACAACGGCGACAGATATACTGACGCCGATGCCTACAATTACTTTATGAAATCCAAAGAACGCTCCCTTATGAACGAAGCTGACAAAAAGAGGCTTGAATTTTTACTGAAAATGTTAAAGGATAAGGGCGAAGATTACACCTTCAGCTATATAAAACGCCACATAAAACGCAAGCGTTTTGCTTAAATCGTACATTTGCATAAAGGCAGGCAATTGCATAAGGCGGGCAATGAGCCCGCCTTAATTTTTATTCTTATGGTATTTTACGGTAACCTGCCCGTAAGTATGACCTTTACTCTGTAACCTTGCCGTTTACGATGTTGTAGTCTTTTGTACCGTCCGTATATGTTCCGGTGTAATCGTCACGAAGCTTTCCTGTTGCCACAAGCCAGCTTGCTCCGCCCGTCTCAGTTATTCCGGTAAATGTCGTGTCAAGAACTCCGTCCTTCACATACCAGAAAGCTC
>CAMEJP010000078.1 GCA_945920185.1 uncultured Eubacterium sp.
CATTGAGCAGAGCAGAATAGTTATATCAAGCATGGCGAGAAAGGCAAAGAAAAATCTTAACAGGGCAATTAACCTTTTCACTGATTATTCGGAGGAAGGATATGAAAAGGTCAAGGCAAAAGAGGATGTCATTGACCGTTATGAGGATAAATTGGGAACATACCTTGTAAAGCTTACGGGACGTGATATGAGTCCTGAATGTAACAGGGAAATGTCAAAGATATTACATACCATAAGCGATTTTGAAAGAATCGGAGATCATGCGGTAAATCTTGCTGAGTCGGCTAAAGAAAAGCATACAAAGCAGACGCATTTTTCCGACGAAGGAAAGAAGGAGCTTGATGTTCTTACTCATGCAGTGTTTGAGATAGTTGATATAAGCTTTGATGCCTTTGTCAATAATGATATGGACGAGGCTTATAAGGTTGAGCCTCTGGAAGAATGGATAGATGTGCTTTGTGATGAACTTAAAATGCGCCATATCACAAGAATAGGCGAGGGACTTTGTACGCTGGACCACGGATTTTTGTTCAACGATATCATCACAAATTATGAGAGAATCGCTGACCATTGCTCTAATCTTGCCGTGGCTATGATAGAGCTTCAGTCAGAAGACTTCCGTACACATGAATATGTGGACAAGCTTAAAGAAATAAAGAACAACAATTTTGAACTCTTTTATAATCAGTACAAGGAAAGGTTCAGTCTTTAATGTGCAAAGGGAGATAGTGTCATATGCTTACAAATGTTTTACAATGGCTTGAATGTTCGGCAAAAAGCTTCGGGGACAAAGTGGCAGCAGAGGACGAAAAGAAAATGTATACATACAGGGAACTGCAAGGGTACGCTAAGCGTATCGGCAGTTCCCTTGTCGGCGTTATTGCCAAAAATGAGCCTGTAGCTGTATTTATGGAAAAATCGCCGGAAATGCTGGCGGCTTTCTTTGGAATAGTTTATGCGGGAGGATTTTATGTAACCGTAGAT
Organism: uncultured Eubacterium sp.; assembly: GCA_945920185.1. Lineage (GTDB taxonomy): Bacteria > Bacillota > Clostridia > Lachnospirales > Lachnospiraceae > CAMEJP01. The sequence goes on from CAMEJP010000078.1 coordinate 985, forward strand.
ACAAAACACCCTAAGACAAGAGTGGAAAGTATTCTGAACACTCTTGAAGCCCGTATTATTATTACTGATGAGGCAAATAAGGCAAAGCTTACAAGGCTTGAACTTGGAATCAAAACGGTAACCGTTGAAGAACTTATGCAGGGTGAAATATCTGAGGAGGCACTTTTAGCGGTACGAAAGAAAGCTCTTGACGTAGACCCTTTATATGCTATATTTACATCAGGTTCTACGGGAACTCCAAAGGGCGTTGTGGTATCACACCGCTCAGTTATTGATTTTATAGAGAATTTTACCCGGATGTTTAATATTACGGGTGATGATGTCATAGGTAATCAGGCACCGTTTGATTTTGACGTGTCCACAAAGGATATATATTCCTGCCTTAAAACAGGTGCAAGGCTTGTCATAATACCAAAGAGCAAGTTTTCGTTCCCGACAAAGCTTCTTGACTATCTGGAGGAAAAACAGGTGACTACTCTTATATGGGCAGTGTCGGCTTTGTGTATAGTGACTACGCTCAAAGGTTTTGACTACAAGCGTCCTGAACATATAAATAAGGTCATATTCAGCGGCGAGGCTATGCCTGTAATACATCTTAATGAGTGGAAAAAGCAGTATCCCGACGCTATGTTTGTAAATGTATACGGGCCTACGGAGATAACCTGCAACTGTACCTATTATGTGGTTGATAAAGAGTACGAGGCGGGAGAAGCGCTTCCTATCGGCATACCATTTCCAAATGAAAAAGTATTTCTTTTAGACGAAGAGGACAAACTTATAGATGAAAAATGTACGGATAAAACAGGAGAAATTTGTGTCTCGGGTACAAGTCTCGCTCTCGGCTATTTCGGGGATGAGGAAAGAACAAAGGCAGCATTTATGCAAAATCCGGCAAACACAAAGTATCTTGAAATGATGTACAGAACGGGTGATTTGGCATATTACGGAAGTGACGGACTGATGCATTTTGTCGGAAGAAAGGATTTTCAGATAAAGCACATGGGTCACAGAATTGAGCTTGGAGAGATAGAAAATGCCTTTTATCGCGTTTCGGGTATCAGGAGAGCCTGCTGCATATATAATCAGGAGGAAGGAAAAATTTACGGTTTTTATGAAGGCGAAGCTGATAAGGCAAGGATTGTACGCGAGCTTGGCAATATCCTTCCGAAATTTATGCTCCCGAATGTTCTTGTTGAGGTATCTGCCATGCCGCTTACAAAAAACGGCAAGGTAGACAGAAAGAAGCTTATGGAGGAAACAAATGCTTGCAACTGATAATCTTATGGAATTTTGCAGTACTCTTTCTGAGCCTGCGTACGTTTTTGATATAGATGAGCTGACGGAAGATGCCATTGCCTTAAAGAAAATGCTTCCGGAGGGCGTAGGCGTTGTGTACGCCATGAAGGCAAATCCTTTTTTGGTGCCATATTTAACTCAGTATACAGACAGCTTTGAAGTCTGCTCGTACGGTGAATTTCTTATATGCGAGAGGGCAGGAGTGCCTATGGAAAAGGTAGTGCTTTCAGGCGTATATAAGGCAGACGATGATACAGAAAGAATAGTAAAAGATTACGGAAAACGTCTTAAATATACGGCAGAGAGCCCTGCCCAGCTTTCACTTTTAAGAAAACTTGCCAATAAGTACGCAACAAGGCTTGATGTACTTTTGCGCCTTACCGCAGGAAATCAGTTCGGTATGGACGAGAGTACTGTGACGGAACTTGTGAGGGAAAATTGCGATGGCGATGCAGGAAAAAACACAGGGCTTAATATCATCGGAATCCAGTATTACAGCGGAACACAGAAGAAAAAAGGCAGTATTTTTAAAGAGGAACTTGAAAAATGTGACAGCCTCCTTAATAGTATTACTCCGTTTCTGACAGGGCTTTCACAGGAAACAAAGCCTTATCTAGAGTACGGTCCGGGTCTTTGTGTGGATTATTTTGAAAATGACAAAAGCGAAGAGGAAGGCGTAAGAGCACTTACGGAAGCACTTTGTGACTATACCGCCAAATATCATATAAATCTTGAACTCGGAAGGTATATGTCGGCACACTGCGGTGCATATATTACAAAAATCGTAGATATCAAGGAAAATCTTGGGCAGAAATATTGTATAGTGGACGGCGGAATTAATCACTTAAACTACTACGGTCAGACTATGGCTATGAAGATACCACGTATTTTGCAGCTAAAGGCTGCCGATGTTGAGGCGGCGTCAAAAGCAGGCCAATCGGAAAAATGTCAAGATGCCAGCAAGGAAAATACCAAAAGCGGCAGTGATAAGGATTTTAAGGAAAAATGCATGATTTACGGTTCTTTGTTCCGCTATTC
>CAMEJP010000079.1 GCA_945920185.1 uncultured Eubacterium sp.
GATCTTCATGCTTCATAAGCTCTGCCAGTATTTCATAATCACCTGCAAGCATATACCTGAAAACTCTGTTTTCATTTGGATTTTTAATCTCAGCCTTTAACTTTATCAGATTATCCTTGACATTTTTACGGGCCTTTATCTCGCCATATATATCTTTCAGCATTACATTCTCCGATACTTTACAATAATACTTATAGTATAACTTAATTTCATATATTTTTCAATTGAGAAAATAAATATATTATGCTACAATTAATCGTAACAGCAAAATACTTTAAATGGAGTTTATCATGGAATTAATACAGTTTACATCAACGCTAAAGCCGGACGGCAAAGAATATAAAAAAGTAGTCTACTGGAACAGATTTGTAAGAATGAAACTTGAAACCGTTATACTGGTTCTTCTGTTTATCTCAGGAATATTTCTGCTTGCAAATTCTGCCGATAAAATAATGTTTCTTGTGGTAGGCGCACTCTTTGTCATTTTTCCGATCATTATAATTATTCAGCTTAACTCAAGTATCAGATATCACCTTGAAAACAGGGACAAACTTGAGTCAATGCCATGCACGTTTACCATTATGACAAACGGTATTCTTACCGACATACGTGAGGCAGACTATACAAAGCTTACCAAATGGGAAGAATCCGATAAAGTATATAACGCAGTCGGTTACTATATGTTTTTCAAAGGAAACACCATGACCATTATGGTTGACAAATCAGCCATTCCGGATGACAAGCGTGAACTTGCACACAAGTATATTACAGATGGTATGCGTGCCGCAAAGAAAAATAAAAAACGCCAAAAGTAATTGTTGCGTAAATGCAATTTTAAACTTATAATAGATATAAGTATATATTGTAAAGGAGAATACATATGAGATTGATTACACGTTCAGATTTTGACGGTCTTGCATGCGGTGCTCTTCTCAAAGAAGCCGGCATAATCGACTGCTGGAAATTTGCTCATCCAAAAGACCTTCAGGATGGTCTGGTTGAGGTAAATGAAAATGACTGTCTTGCAAATGTTCCATTTGTTGAAGGATGCGGTTTGTGGTTTGACCACCATTCAAGTGAGTTCGAGCGATTACAGCTTGAAGGCAAGTATAAGGGAGAAAGCCGCATTACCCCTTCATGTGCTCGTATTATTTATGAGTACTATGGCGGAAAAGAAAGATTTCCGCAATTTGATGATATGATGGAGGCAGTTGATAAAGTTGATTCCGGCAACCTTACCATAGATGAGGTTATGAATCCTACCGGATGGATACTCATAGGCTTCCTTATGGACCCTCGTACCGGTCTTGGAAGATGGAGAAACTTTACCATCTCTAATTATCAGTTAATGGAAAAGCTCATAGACGCATGCCGTACTATGACAACAGAAGAAATACTCAATCTTTCAGACGTAAAAGAACGTATTGAAGTATATTATGAACAGACTGAAAAATTCAAGGAAATGGTTAAAGAACATACCGTTGTTGACGGCAACTTAATCATTACGGATTTAAGAGGCGTAGACCCTATCTACTCCGGCAACCGCTTTATGATATACAGTATGTACCCTGAGCAGAATATATCTGCATGGATAGTAAGCGGCCGTGGCGGACACGGATGCAGTGCCGCTGTCGGATACAGCATTATGAACCGTACCTGTACCATTGATGTCGGTAAGCTTATGTTAAAGTATAACGGAGGCGGACACAAGAAAGTAGGCACATGCCAGTTCTCTGACGAAAATATGGGCACAGAGCTTGATAAAATGTTGGACGAGCTCAGAGCCTTAAGCAATCAGTAAATATAAAATATCAGGCGCAGCTTACGCTGCGCCTTTTTAATTTCACAATATTTTTTTCTAGCATCCTCTTGCAAAAACAGAGCGTCCCATAATTTTGAACATTGCGCTCACATTTGCAGCAAACATTCTCTTTGTCATAGGCTTAAAATATACATCATCAAAATCAGCTTTCGACATAATTCCACGGACATCCCCGACATATACTATTTTATCAGGAAACATACGAAGCAAATCATCCGGTACATATTTGTAATACGGCTTTGAAATATTGTAATTAAGATGTTTTAAAATGTATGTCACAAATTCAATACAGCTGTATGCCTTATAAGTTGAGAAGCCGCGAAAAAGCGGATAAGACAACACCGAAAACAGGTTATACATATATTCAGGGTCATTTTGAATACGATGTATGGTGCTTTTCACCCATCTGTATTCTTCCTCGCTGACACTCAGTCTGAACACTACTATAGGCACAGGACCTTTTCTTTTTAAGGTATACCTCTCAAGAGATTCTCTTACAAGTCTGCCAAGAAATACGGAACTCTGCTGCGGTCTTGCAAATGAATATACTTCGGAAAGCCTATCATCCAAGCCTATTGATGCATGATTGTACCGTACTCTGCCAAAAATCCTTATGCACTTTGCAAATCTCGTAGGTGTACTTGATAGTATTAAAAATATTTCCCTGTTGTTTTCCATATTGCTTATCCTGCCAAATAAAATTTATTTCGTTCCGAATATTCTGTCGCCTGCATCACCAAGACCCGGGCAAATGTATGCATTTTCGTTAAGACAACGGTCAATGTGTCCCACATAGAGCTGTACGTCAGGATGAGCCTTCATAAGGCGCTCTATTCCCTCAGGAGCAGCTATAATGCACATAAACTTGATATTCTTTCCGCCTCTCGCCTTTATAAAATCCACAGCTGATACGGCAGAACCGCCTGTGGCAAGCATAGGGTCTACTACTACTATTGTACGCTGGTCAATAGGGTTAGGCAGCTTACAATAGTATTCCTCAGGCTCATGTGTCACTTCATTTCTGCAAAGACCTATATGTCCTACCTTTGCCGTAGGTACAAGGGTAAGAATTCCGTTTACCATTCCGAGTCCTGCTCTGAGTATAGGCACAACAGCCAGCTTTTTGCCTGCAATCATAGGAGTAACACAGGTCTCGATAGGCGTCTTCACCTCTCTGTCCTCAAGAGGTAAATCTCTCAAGGCTTCAAAACCCATAAGTGTAGCTATCTCCTCAACAAGCTTTCTGAATTCATTTGTTCCTGTATTCTCATCCCTTAACATTGAAATCTTATGCTGTATAAGAGGATGTTCAAGTACTGTTACGTTTTCCATAATTTCTCCAATCCGAAGCGTTAGCGTAGAGCCGCACCGCAAATTTCAGATTTGCGGCTGCGATGTCCGATGTTTGT
>CAMEJP010000080.1 GCA_945920185.1 uncultured Eubacterium sp.
AAAGCTTTGAATTGATTATGGACACTTTATCGCCAAATCGCGCATAAAATCTTCTGACAGTCTGATATGTGAGAGAAATCTCAGGTATAAGCATTATAACCTCTTTTCCCTGACTCACGACATAATCTATAACATCAAGATATATCTCCGTCTTTCCGCTTCCTGTTATTCCGTGAATAAGAACCGGATTACGGATGCCCAGCTCATAATCTTTCTTTATGGCGCAGGCAACCTTCCTTTGTTCAGGGTTTAATTCACACACCTTTTTATCATTATTGATGACAGTTATGGGGTTTCTGTACCAGTCTACCTCGCTTACTTTAATAATTCCCATTTCTTCGAGTTTTTTAACCGTAGGTGAGGAAATGTTAAGCTTCCCAGTAACTAACTCATACGGAATCACCGCATCTTCAAGCAATGCCTCCATAAGCCTCACCCTTGCCACGGCATTTTTCTTTTTTGCAATTTCTATCTCGCCACGCAATACTTCGTTGTCAACATTCAGTTTCAGAAGCTTTTTTGCTTTCTTTGTGACCTCTTCCTTAATCGGAATTACAGTCTTTAATGCCTGATTCATTGTGCCGCCGTAATTGCGTCTTATAAATGAGGCAAGTCTTATCATATTGCTTTCTGAGCTTACCTTTGTATCAATTATGCTGTCTATCGCCTTTATCTTATCCTCATCAAATTCAGGAACATCCGTAATCTCAACCACAAAAGCGTTAATAAGCCTGTTGCCCTTTCCAAAAGGCACATTTACAAGTGCTCCCTCGTAAATTTTATCCTCGATTCCTTTCGGAACTGCATACTGAAATACCTTATCAAGTTTTTCGTTTGTTATATCTACGATAACATTTGCAAACATATGCAGTTCCTCCTTTTCTACTTCATATCTCTTATAATAAATCTCTCATTAAAGGGCAATCTTTTGCCCTGAACTTCCTCATAATCCTCATGCCCCTTGCCTGCAAATACTATAATATCTCCCGGCTTACCCAGATGAATCGCATACTCTATGGCTTCCTTTCTCGAAACTATTGGAATATACACACCGTAAACCGACCTTACCCCCTCTATGATGTCCTCTATAATGTCCTCAGGCTTCTCAAAGCGCGGATTATCTGACGTAACTATGGTTATGTCAGAAATCTCTCCCGACACTTTTCCCATTCCAAAACGTCTGTGTCTGTCCCTGTTGCCGCCGCAGCCAAAGCAACATATCAGTCTGCTCGGATTATAGGCTTTAAGCGTTGTCAGCAGATTTTTAAGACTCATCTCATTGTGAGCATAATCTATAATGACAGTAAACGGATATTTGGTATTAAGCACCTCAAGCCTTCCTTTTATAACCACATTTTCCAGTGCCTTCTTCACAAGTGACGTATCAACATTAAGAGCTGATGTAGCGGCTATCGCAGCCAGACTGTTGTACACGTTAAATATGCCCGGAGTAGTCAGAACCACATTTTTCATATCCTGCGACACGTCAAAGGTAACTCCTTCCCTTCCGTTACAGTGTATAAGTTTTATATCCTGAGCCATAACATCAGATACATTTGATATTCCGTAAGTAAGCACCGGGCATTTGGCATCTCCTACAATATCGGTAACATGCTCATCGTCACTGTTGACCACAGCCCGCCGGCACTGCCGAAAAAGTCTGCTTTTATAGTACATATACTCTTCAAAATCCTTGTGTTCATTTTCTCCGATATGGTCAGGCGAAATGTTTGTGAACACAGCCACATCAAACAATATACCTTCACAGCGTTTCATCATCATGCCCTGCGAAGACACCTCCATAACCACTGCTTTTAATCCTGAAAGCACCATTTTAGAAAGCGTTTCGTATATAACGTAAGATTCCGGAGTTGTATTTGCCTGCGGATACCATTCTTCACCGTATATGGTCTCTATGGTACCTATAAGACCTGTCTTTATACCATTTGTAGAAAGTATGGTATGTATCATATAGGCTGTTGTAGTCTTTCCCTTTGTACCCGTAATGCCTATGGTAAATATTTTGGATGAGGGATAATCAAAATATGCGTTTGACATACGTGCAAGCGTGCTGCGTGTATCCCTGACCGACACTACCGTAATATCACTGTTTCTGTAATGACTTTCGTAACTTACAACCACCGCCACGGCACCTTTGTCCACGGCACATTCTACATAATCTAGATTGTCGGCTATATCAACAAATACCGTTCCTTTTGTATTTATTCTGGAATCATATGTAATATCGTCAACCTCAACATTTGTACTGCCGGATAATATATCATAAGTCACGTCACACAACATCTGACTCAGCAGCATTTTTATTCCACCGTTCCCATTTTAAAAATAACCCAACTAAAAGCACCACTAATAGTCGGGTTATTCCGTTTTTATTTAATTATATGGCTGCTTCAACACAGTTATTCATAAGCATTGCAATGGTCATAGGTCCGACTCCGCCCGGTACAGGAGTGATAGCACTTGCAATCGGTTCAACCGAAGCAAAATCTACATCTCCGCAAAGCTTATTGTTCTCATCTCTGTGGATGCCTACATCGATTACGACTGCACCTTCCTTTACATAGTCGGCATTGATAAACTTAGGCTTTCCGATGGCTACCACAAGAATATCCGCTCTCTTTGTAACCTCTTTTAAATCCTTTGTTCTTGAATGACATACCGTAACCGTACCATTCTCACGAAGTAAAAGCAAAGCCATAGGCTTTCCTACTATATTACTTCTTCCTACAACTACACATTCCTTGCCTTCTATGCTTATACCGCTTCTCTTTAAAAGCTGTATAACTCCGGCAGGAGTACATGATACAAAACCTTTCTGGCCTATGCTGAGAGCACCTACGCTCTGTGGGTGGAAACCGTCCACATCCTTTGAAGGATCTATTGTCTTTATGACAAGGTCCTCATTGATATGCTTCGGAAGAGGAAGTTGAACAAGTATACCGTTTACGTCGCTTCTTGAATTGAGTTCCTTTATAATGTCAAGGAGTTTTTCCTCTGTCGTTTCCTCAGGAAGCT
>CAMEJP010000081.1 GCA_945920185.1 uncultured Eubacterium sp.
GACTACTGCTCTGTAATTATCGCTCTTTCCAAAGTGATTCTCACATGCCTTTACAAGTGATGTTTCAATAGCCTCAAACAGAGTTTCCTTGCTGATTTCCTTTTCCTTTTCAAGAATTTCCAATGATTCTAATAATTCCTTGTTCATTTTTCCTTTTTCCTCCAGGTTTTATTTACGCTGCTTAATCTTCAAATGCCAAGCGTATATTTGCAATATTTGCTCTTTCAATCACAAGCTCCGCTGTGTCTTCCACGATAGTCACCGTATCCTTATCATATGCCTTAAGACGTCCAACGAAATCTTTTCTCTTCTCGACAGGCTTAAAAGTCTTAATATCAATAAGCTTTCCAATGCTTCTTGCATAATCCTTTTCCTTTTTCAGAGGGCGTGTAAGTCCGGGTGAACTAACCTCAAGAATATATGCGTCCTCAATAAAATTTGCCGCATCAAGCTTTTCTTCAACTGCTCTGCTCACAAGCTCGCAGTCATCAATATTGATTCCGCCTTCCTTGTCAATGTATATGCGAAGATACCAGTTGGCACCTTCTTTGACATACTCTACATCCACAAGTTCAAAGTTATTCGCATCTGTAATCTCTCTGGCTAAGCTTTCTGCCTTAACTTCATAATCTTCACGTTTTGCCAATTTGTTCACCTGCGCTTTCTATTATTGTTTACATTTGCCCTGACAAAAGATTAAGAGCGGTTTTTGCCGCTCTTAAATCAGTAACTTTCTAAATAACATAATCATAATATCACTGTCTTTAAGAAAAATCAAGCACTTTTTGATTATTTTTGTATTTTAAGTGCCTTATTTGCACCCTCAACCTCAACAGTGACATTAAGATTCTCGTCTATACTTATCTTTACAATTTTATCGGTAAATCCGTCTTTACCCTTTATTCCGGCAGAGCAAAACTTTACCTTGCCGCCTATCTCATCGATTACTTCCTGTGCAAATATATATCCTACAGCACCGCTGTTTTCTGAAAGAGAATATAATTCGCTTAAATAAATCGTATACGGAAGATTATCGGCAATCTTTAAAAAATCTTCGTATGTTTCCTCTTCTGTCAGACCATTCTGTACGGCACATGCAACATTATCAGTAAGCTGCTTATCCTTTGCATATCTGCTCTTTTCAATCTGCTTCATCAGAGTAGGTGTAAGAATGCCCACAAGTATCGCCATAATGGCAATGACAACTATAAGTTCCACGAGCGAAAATCCCTTTGTCTTATGTGCATATGGCGTGTTAAACTGCCTTTCTTCTCCTGCTTTTTTCATATTTTTCCTCACATTCCGAAACGAATACATTATCTGTAAATTTTACATTTCATTACAATACTACTCTTATATCATAACACAGACGTATACAATGTACAAATTAAATATATTTTACATTTTTGCAATACATTTGTCACAAATGTGTATAATAACCTCAACAAATAACAATTTTTGTAAACGTGTGACATTTTTATGACACAAAAAAAGAAAGCAAAACGCTTTCTTTTTAATCAGTAGCTCGTACGGGAATCGAACCCGTGATTCCGCCTTGAGAGGGCGGCGTCTTAGCCGCTTGACCAACGAGCCATAAGCTATTAAAATCTGTCATCTGTCAGCGACATTTGTTATTCTATCATCAAATATAACAGATGTCAACAACTTTTTTCATTTTTTTCAAAAAAAGCTGCTGACATCAAAAATTGCTTTATTTTGCTGATTTTTATGACATTTTACATCATCATATCAAAGAGGGAAAGCTGATTGCTCTCAGGTATTCCCGAAAGTATTCCGAGATTTTCAAGAAGGTCGCTTATCGCAGTTCCCACCTTACATCTTTGCCTGAAATCATCCTTAGATAAAAAGTCTCCGTCCTTTGCCGCCGTTTCTATCTGCTCGGCAGCCTTTTCGCCAAGACCGTCTATGGCACATAAAGAAGGCATTATCTTTCCGTCAATAATCTGAAAACGTGAAGCCTTTACCATCTTTAAATCTATCGGCATAAATTCATAGCCTCTTGCATACATTTCCTGCACTATTCGCATGTCACGAAGCTGGTCTTCCTCTTTATTGCTTAACTCTTTAAGAGCATCTCTCTTCTTGTAATCTTCTATATAGTAATCCAGCTTGTCCCTGCCCTGACACATTATTTCATAAGAAAACGCCTTAGCTCTTATACTGAAAAACGCACTGTAATATGCCAAAGGATAGAATACCTTGCAGTAGGCTATTCTCCACGCCATCATAACATAAGCGGCAGCATGTGCTTTTGGGAACATATATTTAATCTTCTTACACGACCAGATATACCAGTCAGGAACACCATGCTCTGTCATTTCTTCCTCCCATTCAGGAGTAAGTCCTTTGCCCTTTCTTACAGATTCCATTATCTTAAAAGCATGTCCGGGGTCTAATCCCTTTCCGATAAGATATATCATAATATCATCACGCGTACATATAGCTGTAGATATGGTTGCCTTTCCTTCCTTAAGAAGCGTCTGTGCGTTTCCAAGCCATACATCCGTACCGTGAGAAAGACCTGCTATTCGCACCAAATCGGAAAAATGCTGCGGTTTGGTGTCGATAAGCATCTGCATGGCAAAATCCGTACCGAATTCCGGGATTCCCAAAGCTCCCAGCTTACATCCGCCTATATCCTCAGGCTTAATTCCAAGGGCACTTGTATCCTTAAACAATGACATTACCTCAGGGCTGTCAAGAGGAATATCCTTTGGGTCAACTCCCGTCAAATCCTGAAGCATCCTGATCATCGTAGGATCATCATGACCGAGAATATCAAGTTTTAACAGATTGTGGTCAATACTGTGATAATCAAAGTGTGTCGTTATAATATTGCTTGACATATCGTTTGCCGGATGCTGTATCGGAGTGAAGGAGTAAATGTCTTCGCCGTGTGGCAGAACTATAATACCTCCGGGATGCTGGCCCGTGGTTCTTCTTATTCCCACGCAACCTTCAACGATTCTGTCTATCTCACAGCTTCTCTTAA
>CAMEJP010000082.1 GCA_945920185.1 uncultured Eubacterium sp.
TATCCGATGTTTGTGACGCTTCGGCACAAACTCGGTGATTGAAAGATTTGCCCATCAGGGAAATCTTTCAATCTTTTCTCCGTATTTAAAATTAAAAACCTTAGCAGATAATGTGCCTTATATATGTCAAGGCACACTCTGCTAAGGTATAGTATACTTTATTTTTGTGCTGATGTAAAGGTTGGAATTCATCAATCTTCGCCGTCTGTGTGTTTAGAAACACTGTCAACAGTTATATAATCATACCAGTTTTACTTCGTCACAAATATTCCGTATATAGCCTTTATAGCCGTTTCAAAATCTGCGTTCTTTACACCGATTATGATGTTAATCTCACTTGAACCCTGGTCTATCATCTTGATGTTGATGTTCTCTTTTGCAAGAGCGTCAAATACCTTTGCTGCCACACCCTTGTTAGACTTCATACCGCGTCCAACGACAGCGATAAGCGCAAGTTCTGCCTCAAGGTCTATACTGTCAGGCTGTGCCAGTCTGTGAATTGCCGAAAGAACTTCCTGCTCCTTGCCGACAAACTCCTCCTGATGAACAAATACGGTCATAGTGTCGATACCTGAAGGAACATGCTCAAAAGATATTCCATGCTCCTCAAAAGCCTCAAGCACCTTACGGCCAAAACCTATCTCTGAGTTCATCATATCCTTTTCGATATTGACTGCGACAAAGCCTTTCTTTCCTGCTATACCCGTAATAGTGTATTCAGGCTGACGGCATGTGCTTTCCACAATGTAGGTTCCTTCATCATTTGGCTTGTTGGTGTTCTTTATATTTATAGGAATTCCCTCTTTTCTTACAGGGAATATGGCGTCCTCATGAAGAACGGAAGCTCCCATATACGAAAGCTCGCGAAGCTCCTTGTATGTTATGGTGGTGATAGGAACAGGATTATCTATGATTCTTGGGTCTGCTGCCAAAAATCCCGATACATCAGTCCAGTTCTCATATATGTCTGCGTGAACAGCCTTTGCCACGATAGAGCCGGTCACGTCAGAACCGCCTCTTGAAAATGTCTTGACTGTTCCGTCTGCCTTAGCACCGTAAAAGCCCGGAACTACGGCACGCTCTATATTTGCAAGACGCTCTGAAAGTATTTCATCTGTTTTCTTTGCCTTGAAATTGCCTTCATCATCAAATACGATTACCTCTGCAGCATCCACAAACTCATATCCGAGGTAGTTTGCCATAACGATACCGTTAAGATACTCTCCTCGTGAAGCTGCATAGTCAGCGCCCGCTTTTGCCTTAAAGTTCTTTTTAATGGTTTCAAATTCGGCGTCAAGATTAAGGTCAAGTGACAAGCCGCTTATAATCTCGTCATATCTTGCTTTAATCTTTGCGAGAGCATCATCAAAATTCTTTCCTTCCTCTGCAAGGGCATAGCAGGCATACAGCATATCCGTAACCTTAGTATCCTTAGAATTTCTCTTTCCCGGAGCTGAAGGAACGACATATCTTCTCGACTTGTCGGCTCTTATTATCTCTCCAACCTTTTCAAACTGCTCGGCACTTGCCAGTGAACTGCCGCCAAACTTAACAACTTTTCTCATAATAATCTCCATTCCGCAGGCACTTACGGCTCCGCCTGAAATAATATCTGCCTGTGACACTTCTGCACAAACAGTTTTGCAAAAAAATTATAGACTATTTTTTGCCTATGTGCAATATTTTTTGAAATTTTCTGTAAATGCATTTCCGTAAAACTCTTATAAATACCTTTTCGTTTTATCAGATACATTTCTGCGACGATTTGATTACAGGTCAACCTCCTCATCCTCATTTAACGCCTCAAATATCTTCTCAACATCAATCTCACGCTCATTGACAATCTTAAGGCTCAATATATGTATAACGATTCTTTCAAGAAGCACACTTAATATCACTATGACTATGGTCCACGAAAATATGCCCGCAACATCAAGATTTTCCATTGCTGTTGACAGACTGCTGCCCACAGAATGTTTTGCATGACCCAAAAACTGAGCAAGAATACCTGACTTGCAACACATATTAAGCGCTCTGTGGCATCCTACCATATATTCCGGCATAGTCGCCGGGCGGTATATAAGGTCAATTTTTCTGAAAATGCCTATCTTATGCTTCCATATACTGTGAAGTCCATACCCGCTATCATGCCTGAGTCCCAAAAGAGTATGTCTGTATACCGTCGGAAGTGCAAGAAAAATGCTGACCTCCACCGTAAGAAGAGTCTGACTGCCCCACACTATGGCAAGCACGGTAAAAGTAATCATGGGAATATATCTGAAAAAGTCCATGACGGGAGTAACAAATGTATCCACACCCTCAAAATAGTATGCAAGATATCCGAGTATAGTTCCTATAATGACAGCCGCAACAAATCCGGCTACAATTCCCGAATATGTAGTAAATATGGCTATCCAGAACGGCTTGCTTAGAATGTCTTTAAAAAGCCTTATTGCTACATCACCGGGTCCGGCAAACGCAACACTCTCAGGGAGCAGCAGCTCCAGCAAAAACCACACAATAATCCACACGCAAAACGCCACCATTGTCTTTAGTACACGTTTCCTTTTATCCTGTTTTATAAAATCACACCCTTCTGCCGCAATCATTTACAGGCATTTATAAATTTATAATATCATACCTCAGAAAATGTGTAAAGAGCTACATATTATTGACAAATCCTGCTCAGAATCCTATAATCATCCTAGTCAAAGGATAAAAATGGACAATTTAAACGGAGGATAGTTCTAAAAATCACACTGATGTGCTGATTTTTAGAACGACTATTTGTGCCAAAGCGGCACAAATAGCTTTGATGGCAGAAGAGAAATCGCATTCGCGAATTTCTCTTCGCCTCGTCGCTAAC